>JBDNAQ010000125.1:0-4713 GCA_039768345.1 Flavobacteriaceae bacterium | reverse complement strand
CGTCGGAAACGAAAATTTTCCCGTCACCTACATTACCGGTATATGCTGAATCGAGAACAGCGTTTACTGTTCTTTCCAGAAATTCATCTGAAATTACGATCTCCAGATACCTGCGTTGAATGTCGGTAGTGCTATAGGAAATTCCCCTATATACATGACCTTGTTTTTCGTTTCCTACTCCGGTTACATCCCAGTAACTGAAGAAGTTGACCTCGATCTCATGCAGAGCTTTCTTCACGTCATCGAATTTTGATTTTCGGATAATTGCTTCAACTTTTTTCATAGTGATTTAATTATTAATGGAGCAAATATATATTTATTTATATATAGACCCCATAAAAATTAGGGGTGATATATTTATTTTTATTGTTTTTATAACAATACCCCCTAAAAATTATGGGTATCTAATTATAAAATAAAATATTTATGAAATTTGTGGTTTTGTAGGGCGAGCGGCCTAAAATGTAGGATTACATACCAGATCGCCCCTGTAAAAAGGAATACGATGACTTAAAACAAGTGGTAAGTGAGGTTATGAAAACAATGCAGAAAGATAATCTCAGGAAAGACGGGAAAGCCAGAGACCGAGCACTACAGCCGCTATGCCGATAGCGATACTTGAAAATGTATAGACCGTAAACTGAAACAGCTCCCCGGATTTGATCAGGGCATGGTTTTCTGAAGCGAAGGTCGAAAATGTTGTAAAGCCTCCGCAAAATCCCGTACCTAAAAGCAAGGCCTGATTTTGATTCAGACTGGTATTCTTAAAAGAGAATCCCAGGACGAGACCAATTATCAGGCAGCCTAAAATATTTACGATAAAAGTTCCCATTAACAGACTATTAAAATAGTCTTTCGAAAATTTGCTGATAAGAAACCGAAGAGCACTACCTAAACCGCCGCCCAGGAAGACCAGTAGAAGTTGTTTCATACACTAAAGGTATAAAACTAGATGGCTTTTTTATACCTGGATGAATTTAAATTCAAAGAGTAAATCTTCGAATCAGCCGCCGCAGAGAGATCTTTATTAAACCTGGTGAACCTCCGTTTAGACCTGTTAGTGCTAAATAAGAGTAGCGCAAGGTTTACGGCAACTAAAACTAAAAAGGCTGATACAAAGGTAACCATTGGTGGTCATTTAATTTTATAACGCAAAAGTACGTCTTTTCTTATATTTTTCGAATTTGCGACAGATAATGTTGTAAACAACTTAAATTTTGTGGTGTTCACAGGACTGCCAATTATTCTTTTAGGACATATTTGATCAAAAAAAGAATGAGTATAAATGTGATAAAGGCCAGTAAGATCCATTTAATACCCTTAAAGTTCTTTCGGTGGAGGCTTCGATCCCTGCGATATGCGGCAATGATAACGACCAGAAATACCAGCGCGAAAAGAATGGCAAAAATGAGTTGTCCTGTACTAAACAATATCCTTATTTTTAAGCAAAATTAATTCAAATCATTAGAAGTATGAAACGTAAGATTGCATCCGTCGCATTATTCCATGAATCATTTGGACTTGGGATCTCAAGAACACCAAAGGCAGACCTGGGATATGAGAAAAACAAACTGCGATTCAATCTTATGGATGAAGAGAATAAGGAATACTTTGAAGCTGCCCAGCGTAACGATTTAGTCGAAGTCGCAGATGCTTTAGGGGATATGCTTTATATTCTTTGTGGTACCATTCTGGAACATGGCATGCAACATAAGATCGAGGAGGTGTTCGAAGAAATCCAGAAAAGCAATATGAGTAAATTAGGGTCCAACGGTAAACCGATATATCGGGAAGACGGTAAGGTATTAAAAGGACCGGACTATTTTAAACCGGATATCAAAAGTATATTGGATTAGTAAATGAAAAAGAACACCATTTCGGCGTTCTTTTTTTATTCCCGATTTAAAGGACCCGGTATCGCCATCCGAATTTATCTTCGGAACAATTATATTGGATATCCAGTAACTGCTTCTTAAATCGATCGGCATAGGAGTCTGTCAGCTCAGGTAACTCGTATCGCTTCCCTTTATATCCAAAACCACGTATCGGATTGATCACCGCTGCGGTTCCGCTGCCAAAGAGTTCTTTCAGTTGCCCGCTTTCCATACCATCTACCAATTCTTTAACCTTTATTGGCCTGATCTCTAAATCGATACCCTGTTCCTCGGCCAGAGAAATCACGCTTTTCCGGGTTACACCATCAAGGATCCTGTCGCCCACGGGGCATGTGATCAATTTATTGTCGAAACGGACAAATATGTTCATCGTACCGGCCTCCTCTATATATTCATGAGTATTGGCGTCTGTCCATATTACCTGCTGGAAGCCCTCTTCCTGGGCCAGTTTTGTAGGATAGAATTGTCCGGCATAATTACCGGCAGCTTTGGCATATCCGAATCCTCCGTCTGCAGCCCGACTGAATTTTTCGGCGATTTTTACCCTTACTTCGCCACCATAATAAGCCTGGGCAGGAGAGCAGATGATCACGAACTTAAATTCATCTGCTGGGGAGGCCAGAATCCCTGCCTGGGTTGCAATAACAAATGGACGGATGTAGAGCGAATTCCCAATGCCAGGTTTAATCCAGTCCTGGTCTAATTGAAGCAGGGTTTTCAATCCTTCAAAAAAGTATTCTTCGGGAAATTCCGGCATGGCCAGGCGCACACTAGATTTATTGATCCGGTCGAAGTTTTCGTCTGGTCTGAACAGCCATACACCACCCTGATCATCACGATAAGCCTTCATACCTTCAAATACTGCCTGCCCATAGTGGAATACTCTGGCAGAAGGTTGCAGGATCAAAGGTTGATATGGAGTAATGGTAGGCGTTTGCCACATCCCATCTTTGAAGTCACAGCTGAACATGTGATCGGTAAAAACCGAACCGAAGGAAAGGTTGCTAAAATCAACCTGTCCGATCTTCGAACTTTTTGCCTTTTCAATGTGAAGATTTTTTACTGTTGACTCCATATGCTTATGTTTTCATCCATAAAATTAATCAAATATAGCTAGTTGATAGTCCTTTTTTCGTTTAAAATCACCAGTTTTGCAGATGACATGTCAATATTGATAAAAATGAAATCTTTTAACATTTCAATTGTCTTTTTCTCACTGATATTCCCGGTCTTTTGTATGAGTATCTATGCACAAAATCAAGGAATTACCAAGTCCGACCCTCAAAAAACGGTATACGGGGAGAGTTTTGAATATAATGATGTAAAATCTGGTCCTGAGCTGGTTGAATTGTATGAAAAACTCGAAAAGGATAGCGCTGCAGAAATACAGATTAGCGCAACTGTTTCCTCGGTTTGCCAGGTTAAAGGTTGCTGGATGGAGCTGGAATTGGCCAATGGGAAAGAGGCGAGGGTTACTTTTAAGGACTATGGTTTTTTTGTCCCGACCGATCTTGTGGGAAAAAATGTGGTAGTAAACGGAATCGCGCATATAGATATGATCAGCGAAGAGGATCAAAAACATTATGCAGAAGACGCTGGAAAATCTGCCGAAGAAATCCGAAGTATTCAGGGTAGTCTGAAGTCGTACTCACTGGTGGCCGAAGGTGTAGTTATAGAAGACTGACATGAAACGTCGCCTGGTTACTACTGCCGATGGGTCGCATAGCCTCAGGATCGATGCCTGGGATGAACAGTACCATTCCATCCATGGCGCCGTAGCAGAATCTCAACACGTTTTTATCCAAAAAGGCCTACGCGAATTTGAGCAAAAAGAAATAGCGGTGTTGGAAATGGGTTTTGGTACCGGCCTCAACGCTTTTATGAGCCTGATCGACGCCCTGAAGCAAAATAAATCCCTACATTATACCGCTGTGGAAGCCTTTCCCCTCAAGAAATCCGAATGGGAACTTCTTAACTATCCCGAGGTATTAAATGCTACTGAATACTCGACTTGCTTTGATATCCTGCATACATCGCCATGGGAAGTGCCTGTAGATCTTCACCAAAATTTTCAGCTTATAAAGCGCCAGACAGAAATGAGCACCTTTACTGTCGATGAGTCTTTCGACCTGGTGTATTTCGATGCTTTTGGATATCGTGTTCAACCAGAATTATGGACTGCTGAAGTTTTTAGTAATATGTTCAGATCGCTAAAACCCGGAGGGGTACTGGTTACCTATGCCGCCAAAGGGGTGGTAAGAAGAACAATGCAGGCGGTGGGGTTTGGGGTAGAACGACTTCCTGGCCCACCGGGAAAAAGAGAAATGCTGCGAGCGCGTAAGACCTGAACCCTTGTAGATAATCAGGACTTCAACAATACTGTTAAATCGGAATTAAACCTGGGGCGAAGCGTTCAGGAATCAGGTATCTTTGCAAAAAATTGGGGATGAGGTTTTTGATTACCGGGGCTACCGGTTTGGTGGGTAGAGAATTGGTTAAGCAGTGCCTGGAAAAGCAAATAAAAGTGCATTTCCTGAGTACGAGCCAGGAAAAACTGAACAGCATTCCGGGTGCCCAGGGATTTTTTTGGAATCCCGAAGAAGAGGAGATCGATCTACGTTGTTTTGAAAAGGTAACCGATATAGTAAACCTGGCTGGCACACCGATCGCCAATAGATGGACCAGGTCATACAAAAAGAGGATAATTAACAGTCGTATCCGAAGTTTAAGGACGTTGGAGAAAGGACTGAGTGCCTCTGCCAATACAATGATAAATACTTTTGTTTCGGCTTCGGCTATCGGGATTTATCCCGATTCG
>JBDNAQ010000124.1:0-3934 GCA_039768345.1 Flavobacteriaceae bacterium | reverse complement strand
GTGCTGCAGAAAGCGATCGATCTTGGTTTAAAACCCTGCGTGGTCATCAATAAAGTAGATAAGGAAAATTGTAAACCTGAAGAGGTCCATGAAAAGGTCTTCGATCTCATGTTTGAGCTCGGGGCCGAAGAGTGGCAACTCGATTTTCCCACAGTATATGGTTCTGCCAAGAACAATTGGATGAGTGATGACTGGCAGCAGGAAACCGATTCAATAGAACCACTGCTTGAAATGGTGATTTCACATATCCCTGAATTTAAAGCAGAACAGGGTAATACCCAATTATTGGTCACTTCACTGGATTATTCATCTTTTACCGGCCGGATCGCAATTGGCCGCCTGCAGAGAGGAACTCTCAGTGAAGGACAACCGGTGTCTTTGGTGAAAAGGGACGGAAAAATCGTAAAATCGAGGATAAAAGAGTTGTTTACCTTCGAAGGACTAGGGCGTAAAAAGGTATCACAGGTATCGGCAGGAGATATTTGTGCCTTAGTCGGGCTGGAAGGATTCGATATTGGTGACACCATTGCCGATTTTGAAAATCCTGAGGGAATGAAAACCATCGCCATAGATGAACCCACCATGAGCATGCTCTTTACCATAAACGACAGCCCGTTTTTTGGCAAGGACGGGAAGTACGTGACTTCGAGACATATAAAAGAGCGACTCGAAAAAGAACTCGAAAAAAATCTGGCGCTAATGGTAGAAGAAACCGATAGTGCAGATAAATTCATGGTATTTGGCCGGGGTGTCTTACATCTTTCGGTACTGATCGAAACCATGCGAAGAGAAGGGTATGAACTGCAGATTGGCCAGCCTCAGGTGATCACAAAATCTGTTGATGGGGTGAAGTGCGAACCCGTGGAGCACCTGACGATCGATTTACCGGAAGAAGTTTCAGGTAAAGCCGTCGAAATGGTGAGCCTCAGAAAAGGGGTAATGACCAATATGGAAGTTCGCGGAACCCGTATGCTTTGTGAATTTGAAATTCCGTCGAGAGGGATTATTGGTTTGAGAAACCAATTGCTCACCGCCACTGCAGGCGAGGCGATAATGGCCCATAGATTTATGGAATATCAACCGATGAAGGGTGAGATTGCCCAGCGTCAGAATGGATCTCTCGTATCGATGGAAAATGGCAAAGCCATACCTTATTCTATCGATAAACTGCAGGATAGAGGACGCTTTTTTATCGATCCGGGTGAAGATATTTACGAAGGCCAGGTGATCGGTGAAAATAGCCGTGGCGACGATATGGTGGTTAACGTCACCAAAACGAAAAAACTTTCGAATGTGCGCTCTGCCGGGGCCGATGATAAGGCAAGAATTGTTCCGGCCATCAAGTTTTCGCTCGAAGAAGCCCTGGAATATATTCAACGGGATGAATATGTGGAGGTAACACCTAAACATCTGCGCCTGAGAAAAATTCACCTGAAAGAAGTAGACAGGAAACGAAATAAAGCTTGATCAATCAGAGGATAAAACCTAATCCTTTGGAGCCTCGTGCAGAGCTGCCACGGCAGCACCTATAATTCCGGCATGATTGCGGAACTGTGCAGGAACCACAGGGGTGTCGATCTTGATCCGGTGACGGTATTCATCAAAATGTTTTGAGGCACCACCCCCGAGTATGATCATATCAGGACAAACGAGAAGGTCTACCAATTCAAGGAATTTATTAAAACGTTTACCCCATTTATCATAACTTAGATTTTCCCTTTCCATGGCAGAAGAGGCCGCCCAGGTTTCGATCTTTTTATAATTCTTGTATGGGATCTGACCGAGTTCAAAATTAGGGATCAGCTCGCCGTTAAGAAAAGCACCACTGCCCAGTCCGGTACCAATAGTGATCATCAACACAAAACCCTCAACACCTTTTCCAATACCGTAGTTCATCACTGCATATCCGGCGGCATCGGCATCGTTGATCACGGTAACCGGCAGTCCGGTAGCATCGCTGAATAATTCCCTTACATTAACCCCTAACCACGATTTGTGAAGATTTCCCGGCGATTTGCAGACCCCATGTTTAATGACCGTTGGAAAACCGCATCCTACCGGACCCTTGTGATCAAAATGTGCTACAATTTCTTTTAAAACTCCGGCCATGGCTTCTGGTTTTCTCGATGCCGGTGTGGGGATCCGAAATCGCTCCGTAAGTAATTCCCCGTTGAGAGAATTTACCAACGCGCCTTTCATGCCAGATCCTCCGATGTCAATTCCAAGAACGATCATATATAACGGTCTGTGTTGCTAATAGTCTTATTCAGATGAAGGCAAAAGTAACAAAAAACTTTTGTCATGCTTATCATCTATCCGAGCGGTCCGGTTTGGGTAGGCTCGATACAAAACGAGAAAAAAGCGTTCCATGCTCGTTCTATTCTTCGGATCATTATGAATGCCAATATAGGGTTATACGGCTTTCTGAATAACCTCAAATACCTTGCTTCCATCACATTTGAGCGTTTTAGAAGGGTATTTGAGCAGCAGGGCGTAGTCGTGAGTGGCCATTACTATAGTTCTGCCACTCTTATTTATTTCCTGTAGAACTTTCATGACTTCCACGCTGGTTTGCGGATCCAGGTTACCTGTAGGCTCGTCTGCGAGGATCAATTCCGGATCATTTAGCAATGCCCTGGCGATGGCTACACGCTGTTGCTCTCCGCCAGATAACTCATGAGGAAACTTAAATCCCTTTGTTTTCATCCCGACTTTCTGAAGCACTTCTTCGATTTTGGCATCCATACTGGCTGGATCTTTCCAGCCTGTAGCCTTTAGCACAAACAGCAGGTTTCTATTCACATTTCTGTCGGGCAGGAGCTTAAAGTCCTGAAAGACAATCCCTAGTTTTCGTCTGAGAAAGGGGATATCCTTTTCCTGCAGCGTTTTTAAATTAAAGCCAACGATACGGCCATGACCTTCCAATAAAGGCAGGTCGGCATATAATGTCTTCATCAGGCTGCTTTTTCCGCTTCCGGTTTTTCCAATAAGGTACACGAATTCTCCTTTTTTCACCTCTAGTGAAACCTCGTTAAGGATCATGTTCTCCTTTTGGTATACCGCTACAGATTTAAGGGATAATACAGGTTCGGCCATAGTGTAATTGTTGATATAAAAGTAATAAGTTCACCATTATCATCAGCGTGCAGGCTCTAATTTTCTTTTATTTCGGCATACCAAGCAAGAATATTTAACGTTAACTACAGAAATACGGTACTCGAGAACACATGAGAATTAATAATACCGTGCTTTTTCTGGCACTCCTATTTGTGGTATTCCAGGGATTCTCCCAGGAATCGGAAATCTATACACATCCTCAAAAAAAGTATCAGGACGCTCTTGAACTGTATCATAATAAGCAGTATCAGGCAGCGCAGGCTATATTCGATGAGGTCGCTACGGAAACCAATGATGACGAGATCCGGGCCAATAGTGGCTATTATGCAGCCAACGCTGCCATCCGTCTGAATCAGGTTGGTGCAGACGGCCTTATGGAAGATTTTGTGGCCCGTTATCCCACTTCTACCAAAAGGAATTCGGCCTTTTTGGATGTGGCCGATTACTACTTCGAAAACGGACGATACCCCTATGCGCTTAAATGGTATAAAAAGGTAGATCAAAGCACAGTGAGCCATAACGAAAGGGAACGCTTCAATTTTAATATGGGCTATTCCTTATTCGCTTCAAAAAAAACAAAGGAAGCAGAACAATACCTTAAAAAGGTTTCCTCTTCGGGAACCTATGGATCGCAGGCGAAGTATTATCTGGGCTATATCGCATATCAACAGGATGATTACGAAGGTGCCAACGAGCGTTTCGACCAGATTACCAACCAGGAAGGTCTTTCCGACAAGCTCTCATATTATCAGGCCGATATGAACTTCAAACTCGGAAATTTTGAAGAGGCCATCGATCTGGCCGAGGAGCAACTACC
>JBDNAQ010000123.1:0-7524 GCA_039768345.1 Flavobacteriaceae bacterium | reverse complement strand
TCGCCGATCACATTATTCACCAGGGCAATCTGATCATTGATCTGCGATTCGAGCTTTAAAAAACGTGTGTTTTGCGACCCGATCTCGGTACGGGTGTCTAAGATTTCACCACGTATCTCTTCAATATTCTCAAGAACACGCTCAGGGGCTTCTCCTTGAACGGCGTTCTCATAGGTAAGGTCCCAGATTTTTTCCCGTATACCGATTTGTTCATCAAGGATGCTGTTTCGGTTGAGGTAGGAGTTGATCGAAGTAAGCCAGCTGCGAAGATAGCTACCGTAACCGCGCCATTTCTGGATCATATTGTCTACCTCCTGCCGTGATGGGTTAGCTTCAAGGAGATTGCGGGCATAAACCTGTCGTTCTTCGATAAGTTCTTCATAGACAGGGTAAAGAGAATCGATATTTACAAGGCTTTTTCGTGGTCGAATCTGGTTCCTCGCGTCGTCTATTTCCTGAAGCATCCCTTCCATTGCCGATACTACATTGATCACCGAAATTGCCTGGGGTTGTTCCAGGCCTATGGTATCCTGGGCCGTTTCAGCAGCGTCTCCCTGCGAAGCGCCGGCTAATGGAATAAGCGCTATCAGGAGCAAGCTTGCAAAATGAACCTTGCCTCCTAAGCAGATTGAAATGGTATTAAGAAATCTATTTTTCAAACCCAATAATAAATTATAAAATCTTCCCATTCGACAGGTAAAATAACTAAAAAAAACCATTGGGGAAGAAGAAAGCAGAGACGATTCCAAAGCGAAGGCATTTATCAAAGCTCTCTGTTGTGATAAATGAACAAAACGGAGAAGTCTCCGCACAAAGGAGAAATAAATCCGAACTGTTGAAATTATGCTTTTATGAGAAAATAGCTTAATATTAATCATGCGCCTCAAAAAGTCATTGATAAAAAAGATTTTGATCGGCCTCCTGGTCTTCTTTATTATATTAATCGGGCTGTTTAAAGGTGCAGAATGGTGGGTGGAGGCCAAGATAGAAGCGGTGATCAACCAGAACCCCAACCGCGCATATGATATTACCTATGAGGATCTCGATCTTCAAAGCTTTTTTAAGGGCGTAACCTTAAGACAAGTTCGTATCGTCCCTCTGAATGTGGGAAAAGGTACCGTAATCAACGGATCGGTAAAAAATGCACAGTTGAAAGGCCTGGTATGGAGAGATCTTGCACTAGGCAAAAAGCTGGATATAGACGAGATCAGCTTTGAGGAGCCGGTATTTGAGGTTGTCCTGAGCAGCGACACTACCAAAAGGACCAGTGGTAAAGGGATGCAGACACTTTTTGGTGATATCCTATCGCGGGCCAAGCTTAAAAGTTTTCGCCTGGAAAGCGGCTCTGTGGTTTTAAAAGAGCCCGAAAGCGAAGAAATCGCAGGCCGGGTAAAAAATCTGAACGTATTCGCCAACGAGATCGTTACCGATTCCATTCACTGGAAGCATCTTATCCCTTTTGAACTCGGGGCACTAACTGTCGAAATTGATAGTGCATGGCTCAACCTCAACGACTATACCCAACTCAGCCTGGGTCAGCTCAATTACAGCCTGGTAGAACAGAATCTTATCTTGAAGAACATCTCTATGGGTTATAATACCGATTGGAGGAATGTGAGTAAAAAACTCGGGGTTCAGACCGACATAATAGTAGTCAGTCTTGATGAGCTCGCCATATTTAATTTGGAGTCTTCAAGCAGATTTTATAGCGATCTGGATATCATCGCCCATAAATTAATGATCGATGGGCTCGATTTTATGGATCATCGCGATAAGAATATGCCCCGCCCGCCCGATACCGTAAAGCCCATGTTCAAAGGCATGGTCGATGCCATCCCCGTATCGCTGAAGCTCGACACCATTCAGTTACGCAATATCACCATTGGGTACACAGAATTAGGCATAGGCAAGAATGATGCGGGAACGATACTGATAAATGACCTCAACGGGACCATCACTGGTTTAACCACTTTTGCAGAATTACAGCAGGAATACAAACATTTTAATGCCGATCTCACCGCCCGGCTCCAGGACGCCGCCGATATGCAGATCAGCTTAGAAGTGCCTTACGATAGTGAAACGTTTTCCCTTGCGGCCCATGTAGGGCCCATGGATATGACCCGTCTCAGTCCTACTGCCAGGGCTATGGGAGGCGTAGAGATCGAATCGGGTAAGCTAGCCGGGATCAATCTTCAAATGGATGCCAACAGGGCCTCGGCACATAACAGGCTGGTAATGGACTATACCGATCTGAAAGCAACGGTGGTCAAGGAAAATAAGGACCATAAAGAAAAAAAACAGGTGTTGCTTTCGGCTGTGGCCAATACCGCTATCCGCGCACGTAACATGCCAGGCGATAAAAAATACCTGACCGCTTCATACACTTCAGAACGCAATATCTACCGGAGTCCTTTTAATTTTATATGGGCCAGTATGATGGATGGTATCGTTCGCATTGTTCCGGGAAAAGGGGTGCAATTTGCGCTGGGGATCAAAAAGGACAAGAAGAAGAAAAAGAAATAGGGCTGAGGGTGGAGGAGCCCACTCTGCAGGACCCATAATCCTCCGTTGATGCTTTAAACAAGAGGCCAGAAGAGTGCAATTCATCGATATTTACGATCTAAAGGGCTAGGGTATAACCATTTAGTACTATATTGAGGCGGTTAGAAACCCCACACTAATATGAGAAACTCAAAATCCTTTAGAATAGCCCCCTTTTTGTTGGCGGGCTTGTTCCTGATACTGTATTCCTGCCAAAACGATGAGTCGGCCTTCGAAAACCAACTTGAACTGGTTGGTTCAGGTGAGGATGACGATAGAAAAAATGCAAAGATCGATGTCTGCCATAACGGGCGCATCATCAACATAAGCATCAATGCAGTGGATGCTCATCAAAGGCATGGCGATGCGATAGACCTGGATGGCGATGGCTATTTTGATATCGATAACAGCTGTAGTGAAACCGATTGTGACGATAGCGATCCCGACAAAAATCCGGGTATTGAAGGCAGCTGTGATATGGATCCCGGAACGGCCGAGCTTTTGATTGGTTCCTGGACCACAACAGAGATCGCGATAAATTCATTTGTAGGTTCCCGTACGCTTACGGATTACCTGATCGAGGAAGAAGGTCTTACCCCCGAAGAAGCAGCAGCTCAGGTCGAGATGTTCGAAGATATGCTGATACCGGAAATAACCGGCACACTCATCATCAACGAGGACAATACTTATGAATCTGCATTTGCAGGAGGAACAGATAGTGGCACCTGGGAACTGAGCGAAGACGAGATGACGCTTACCCTTTTCGAGGGAGCTGATATCATTGTCATCACCATCAATTCGATTACGGAAAATACCTGGTATGCTACCACTACGGATGACTTTTTGGTAGACCTGGATGGTGATCCGGGAACACCGGATGTATTGGTCACACCCATCGCCAATGTGGTGTTTGAAAAGGACTAGGAAAGAGCCTCTTTACGAAATAGCGGATATATTGGTATTATTTTGATTTTGCCTGCTGAATAATTATCTCATTTGGCGGGCAAAGTCTTTTGGTCCGGTTTTTAGTTCTGCCAAAAATTGACTACTATTAATTAACAAAATCAACCATCATGGATTACAAAAAATCAATTCTCTATCTGCTGATCAGTTTGTTCTTATCCCCTGTCGTAGTCTATATCGTTTTGTTTGCGGCCAAAGCCGCGGGCTCAACTTACGAAATGACCCATGGGGAAACTTTTATTATCTGGCTCCTGATGGCCATTGTGATAAACCTTTCCATTAAAAAAAAGGAATAAGTTATTAGCTGGTCCGTATTTCTAAGGGCGTAAGCCCGACAAGCTATCGCCTTTAAAAAGCCCGATTAGAACCGGAGAGAAATTCATTCGCTTCCGCTTCGGCAAAAGCTGCTTTATTCTGTGCGGATTCCTTATTAACAGAATGTCTTTTCCTGCTGCCCTTAGCTGACTGATCCAGGTCATTCGGCAATATTTGCACAAATAGTACCTTGAGTCTTTATAGGTTATAGACTATGAGGAAACCGCGCACACTTTACCAGTTGATTAATGCCAGGCTTATAG
The DNA here is from genome assembly GCA_039768345.1 of Flavobacteriaceae bacterium. Classification (GTDB taxonomy): domain Bacteria; phylum Bacteroidota; class Bacteroidia; order Flavobacteriales; family Flavobacteriaceae; genus JAHEJJ01. Next base: position 3,442 of record JBDNAQ010000123.1, on the reverse strand, counting down.
CCTATGTAAGGGTTACGGGTGATACAAGGGAAACCGTTGTCCAGAAACAGATCTGGTGGTTGCTGGGCATAGCTTCGGTCCCGGTTCTTCTGGGTAGTATCATCCTTATGGCTGATAAACTTGGCAGTCTCGTTTTTTACTCCAATATCCTGTTCCTGCTGTGCCTCCTGGTTCCTATGCTGGTATTCCATTTCCACAGGAGGAATATTGCTGGATTTGCCCTATTTACTCAAATCGCCATCGTGGTTCTGACTTCCGTCAAGGTTTACCTGATGGGTGGGATGATGAATGCAGCGACCCCTGTTTTTGTAGGGTTGATAGGCCCGGTATATGCCCTCGTCCTGCCCCACAAGAAAAGGGCTTTGCTGATTTTTCTGTCGTACATACTTCTGATGATCCTGGCCACTTTAATGAACCCGGTCGGAGATGAGCCCTATATTTTCTACAAATATTTCCTGGGGTTCCTCATTGGTAATACCACCATTTTCTTTACCCTTTACTATTTCATCGATCTGTGGAAACAGTCTAAGGAGGCGGAAAGCGATCGGATGAGAGCCCTTGACGACCTCAAAACCCGGTTTTACACCCATATCGCCCATGAATTCAGGACTCCCCTGAGTATTATAAGTGGCATGGCCGATCAGATGAAATCGGACCCGGACCGTTGGTTGTTGTCGGGCCATGAAATGATCAAACGAAATAGTCAGAGCCTTATTTCACTTACCAACAGGCTACTAGACCTCTCTAAGCTTGAGGATCAGTCTATGCCGCTCCATCTTGTACACGAGGACATAGTGCTCTATATGCGCTATTTGGTTGAATCCTTCCATTCAATGGCCGACCTTAACGAAATCGCTTTAAGTTTCTCTTCAAAGCACCAAGAAATTTACATGGACCTGGATCCAGATAAAATACAAGACATTTTATCCAACCTAGTTTCTAATGCGATTAAGTTTACCCCAAAGGGCGGAACGGTTGCTGTAAGTCTCGCCCTTATGGAACAGGAATCCGGACCGTTCCTCCGCTTCCAGGTTGCCGATAGCGGGGTGGGGATCCCTGAGAATGAGCAGGATATGGTATTCGATCGTTATTTTCAGGCAAGGAACCATCTCGAGAACCATACAGAGGGAACGGGCCTTGGCCTAGCCCTGACCCGGGAATTGGTTCGGTTGATGGGTGGCAAGATTTCCGTGAGCAGCACACCTGGAAAAGGATCTGTATTTGAGGTTGATCTTCCTATAACCAGTCAGGCGAAACCCGTTTCCTTGCCCCCGATCGGAGAATTGGAAAATACCAATCATCAGCCAGCAAACGGAAAGACCCTCAAGGACGAAAACAGCCACAGCACCGCTCCCCATCTGAAACTTTTATTGGTTGATGATAACCCTGATGTGATCCACTATTTGCGTTCCCTGCTTGAGGAAGATTACACGATTGATACGGCCACCAATGGGGCCGAAGGTTTTCAAAAAGCGCTTAAATCGGTCCCCGACCTGATCATCAGTGATGTTATGATGCCAGGAGTAGATGGTTTTGAATTCAGCATGAAACTAAAAGCAGACCTACGAACCAGCCATATCCCCATAGTGTTACTTACTGCACGGTCGGATTTTGATTCGCGGATGGAGGGACTTAACTCAGGTGCCGATGCCTATCTTTCAAAACCATTTAACAAGAGGGAATTGTTAGTAAGAATAGATAAACTGATCGCTTTGCGGAAAGGATTACAGCGTCGTTACGTGGCCCTTGCCGACAGGAAGGCGACCCGGGAAACATCACTTAGTGGGCTCCATAATCGCGAAGACGCTTTTATGCATAAAGTTAAAAACCTGCTAGAGACACATCTGAGCGACGAGGATTTCGGCATCACCCAACTTTGTGATGCCCTGGCCATGAGTCGTTCTCAACTATATCGCAAGTTTTCAGCGCTTTCAGATATGTCCGTCAACCAGTTCATTATCGCCTTACGCCTTGAAAAAGCCCAACAATTACTGGCCAATACAGATTTGAACGTCTCCGAAGTGGCTTATGATACCGGTTTTAAACATCCGGCACATTTCAGCCGGGCCTTTACCGAACGTTTTGGTTATCCCCCAAGTAAGGTAAAAGTAGGTTAGACCAACCGATATTACAGTCGGGACGCAGCGTTATGTTTTTGGGACGCAGCACTAACTCACTTTGTAATATCCCTCTTACCTTATCCAAAGAAAAGTTTGTGGTATTCAGGCTTCCGCCATTCGATCGGTGGTTAGTGTCAGTACCCTTCATATATGTTTAACTTAAAAATCGTTCACCATGAAATCAATCAGATTTGCTTCTGTTATGCTCGCGTTGCTCATTGCATCGTGGAGCTGTGAAAGGGATGAAACAGATACCGTCTACGACTCATCCCTGACTGCGGTAGAGGGTAAAACAACCCTCCATAAAAGTAAGCTTCAGAACCGTGCATTTATCAGCGAAGCTCTTACCGAGAATTTTTTAGGCAACCATTTTGTACGGAAGATGCAGGTATATACTCCTCCCGGCTACAAGAAAAACGGGGATCGTTCTTATCCGGTGGTCTACCTCCTTCATGGGCTTCCTTTTTCAGAAAAGACCTATATCGATCAGGACACCTGGGATCCCTGGGTACGACCTGGTGAATTATGGCCTTTCCAGGAATATCCCGATTTCCCCGCTGAAGGGTTCAGGCAATGGGTAGATAATCTAATTGCAGAAGGGAAGATGGACCCCATGATCATCGTGATGCCAAATGCTAACAGCGAAGCCGGTTATGGCTTTAGCTTTTATACCAACTCCGAATTGAATGGAGGCTTTGAGGACTTTATAGTTGAAGATCTTGTGGCATATATGGACTCCCATTACAACACCATTGCAGATCCATCAGGCCGTGCCGTGGTAGGGCATTCACAGGGAGGCTATGCCGCGTTTAAATTAGGGCTTTTACATCCCGATGTGTTCAGTACTGTAGCCAGCCATAGCGGATTACTGTTGCTGGATGCTTTGTTTGCCGCCGGACCCCAGATACTGGCGGAGAACCCCGATGGATTTATAGGCCCGGATCCCCAGAAATTTCTCACCAGCGCCGTCTATGCTATGAGTGCAGCCTGGTCGCCCAATCTCGATAATCCGCCTTTCTATGTAGACCTTCCCCTTGATTACGATACCGCGAGCCCTGTTCCGGAAGTAGTCATGAAATGGTATGCCAACGACGTATTCAATATGCTCGACACGTATATTGCGAATTTTAAATCCCTTGATGGCATATATATGGATCTGGGATTATACGACGAGGTCGGCATTGGACCGGCATATCCATTCTTAGTGCAAAAACTCGATGCTTATGGGGTGGACTATACCTATGAAACCTTTGAAGGCGGACATTTCAATAAGACCTTTGAACGCCTTGCTGTATCGCTGGCATTTTGTTCAGATACTATGA
>JBDNAQ010000122.1:0-5785 GCA_039768345.1 Flavobacteriaceae bacterium | reverse complement strand
TACGAAAAAATAGTGATATGGGCAGAAGAAAATGGAAGTCTGGCCAGTAATCAGTTAGAATGGTCTTTTGGCAATGGAGCAACAGGCCAAATCGGGATTCCACTACCGGAAGATTGGGAAGCTTATGCGGTAAGCTTCAATGCGGATAGCAATGGGGGATCTGATACAGTTACAATGGCCGTAATTGATTCGAATACAAATACTAACCTCTTTACATTCACGGCCAATGGTAATGCCAATAATATGGTATATACTCAGGTTTTAGCAACCCCTGTAGCCATTCCCGCAGGTACAAGCCTTGGATTCCGAACGGTAACAGAAGTTGGAAATGTCAGTGATGCCCGTGTAGCGGTATTCCTTAGAAGGCGACCTTAATTAAAGAGTATTTATGCTTCTGAACAAGAACATATTATATACGCTTGTTGCCATTGGGTTTCTCTCCTTGGCCAACGCACAGCAGGCATTCCATAACTATGGTAATGTACAGGTACACGATGCTGCTACTGTTGGTTTCCATCTCAACCTGATCAATGACGGTACTTTCGACCAGAATATGGGGCTGATTGGCTTTTATAATGATATTGATCAATTGACCATCTCCGGTGCCTTCACACCTGTATTTTATGATGCAGAAGTGGCCGTGGAGAATGGGTTGATCCTGGAAACTTCTGTTGCTGTAAATAACAATGGCAACCTGGTTTTCGGGAATATCATTACCCCTCGAAACAGTTCAGCTATCTATTCCAATTTTATGGACTTTTCGTTCTATACGGGTGAAAGCGGATTATCGAAAGTTGATGGATATGCTGCCATTACCAATAAAGATATATTTGTTTTTCCTGTCGGGAATGAAGACAGACTCCGCCCACTTACCCTGGAATCGGTTGCGATAAATGCCATGGCGAAATGTGCTTACTTCTTTGAGGATCCTAATAATACCAACAGCCTTAGCCAGACTTTCAATACAGGTACAACAGCTTCTCAGTATATGTCGATAAGCGACAAGGAGTTCTGGAGACTCGAAGGAGATGTCCCATCTTCAGTAACGCTTACCTGGGATGTGTACAGTAATGTTCCCGGATTAGCAGAATACCTCAGCGATCTAAAAGTGGTGGGTTGGAGCAAGAGCGAAAACCAATGGGTTAATCTTGGAAACACAGCTACCGAAGGCGGAAGAGACTACGGTTCGGTCACTTCAGATATCTTCACGCCCAGTGACTATGAAATAATAACGATTGGTGGAAACGATGATGCACTGGAAACTTTCGACACCATCGAATTGGATAATTACTTTATGACCCCTAACGGTGATGGGCAAAACGATATACTCGAACTGGATGGTATTACGCAATCTCCGAACAATTCACTTCAGATATTTAACCGTTACGGAGTTATGGTATATTCCAAGGACAATTATAGAAATGAGTTTAACGGTCGTTCGAACCGGGATACGGCCATTCAACAAGACGCAGGATTAGAATCGGGCGTCTATTTCTATATCCTTGTCATGCACGATCTGAGAAAAAAACATCAGGGCTATTTATATATTTCTAATTAGCCAGGCCCCGGACTGCCAGGAATATCTCCATACTCGCTTTAAACCCGTGCATTTTGATAATATAGGCCCGAATTAATGATTTTGGCCTTATTTTTGACATATACCTGATGCTGAATTGGCATTATTTTAATGAATAAGTAATTAAGGTTATGAATAGAAGATCGTTTATCATACGGACTGGCTTATCCGGTATCGCATTAAGTCTTTTACCCGATTGGTCTTTAGCACAAGAGCAGGAATTCGACATGATGGAACTGATGGGTAAAGCCGATATCGACCTTTATGGCGAGGGTTATCAGCTCAGAAAAGAAGCTCATGATGCGTTTTTAGAAATGTACAATGCCGCCCTAAAAGATGGTATCGAAATTGAAGTCGTTTCGAGTTACCGGAGTTTCGACCGCCAGGCAGAAATTTTCGAACGGAAATATGCAAAATACACCGCAGAAGGTATGGAACCACTACCGGCTATCGACAAGATCATCGAGTATTCTACCATTCCCGGTACCAGCAGGCATCACTGGGGAACAGAAATCGATATCATTGATAAAATGGGGGGGAAAGAAGGAGACGTTCTCGTGCCCGAAAAGTTTCAATCCGATGGACCTTATGCTGGACTGAAAGCATGGATGGACAAAAATGCGAATGACTTTGGATATTACCTGGTCTATACAGACGATGCTAAACGAAGAGGTTTTAAACATGAACCCTGGCATTACAGCTATGCTCCACTTTCTATTCCCATGCTCACCACTTTTAGGAAAAAAAATATAATGCACTACCTAGATAAAGAAGAATTTGATGGGTTGGAGCACTTCACAACCGGCTTTATCAAAACCTATATCACCGACAATATTTTGGATATTAATCCGGAACTCTTATAGCAATTTTGTACTTTGTAGTAGACAAATTCACGCGCTATTACTATGAGAAGAGGTAGCTGGAAAATCCGGATTTTTATCGGTCTTGTTATTGTAGCCTTCGCCCTGGTACAACGCTGCAGCAACAAAGAGGAGAATCCTTATACAGGTCGTGTGCAGAACATTAATATGTCTGCCGACCAGGAAATTGCTATCGGTCTTCAAAGTGCACCTGAGATAGCAGAACAATACGGCGGACTTTACCCCGATAAACGATTTCAAACCCTGGTTGACGCCGTTGGCTCAAGACTCGTTAACAACAGCATTGCACGCGAAACTCCCTATCAATATGAATTTCACCTATTGGCAGATGACCGCACTATCAATGCATTTGCCTTGCCTGGTGGGCAGATTTTTATCACATATGCTTTATTCAAACAATTGAATGAATCTCAGTTGGCCGGAGTACTTGGTCACGAGGTTGGCCATGTAATCGGTCGACATTCTGCTGAACGCATTGCGGAAACCAATTTTTGGAAAACTGTGGCCATGGGTGCATCGGTAGGCGCAGATGCCGGAAGTATCGTAGCTGGTATAGGTCAGAACACCTTACTTACCAACGGGCGCGAGGATGAACTGGAAAGTGATGATCTTGGAGTGCTGTTTATGATCCAATCGGGCTACGAACCGGAAGAAATGATCCAGGTGATGAAGATCCTGAAAAAGGCGGCAGGTCCTAATCGCGTACCCGAATTTCAGAGTACTCACCCGGATCCGGAAAACCGGATCGAAAAAATCCGACAAGCGATCGAAAAATACGGTGGAATGCAATAGTGATATCCATTCCTACCTCAAAATAGGTATTTGGGCGAATTTTTATATATTTGGTTATATCCAAATCTGACCATCGCCCCAATTTAACCCTTATAGCTTTGATTTCTTTGAAAATGAAACTATATGGGAACACTATTACACTTTAGGAAACTTTATTTTGATGCTTTTGACGATTGCAAACCAGAGATCCTGGTATACCTTCTTAAAGGGTATTCCTTTTTCTGCGCAATGATGCTCGTTATGGCATTTTACGCTCTTATTTACAGAGCGTTTACCGGGTTTGAATTCTAGACTCTTTTACAGAACACCTTGAAATGAAAAAATCCTGACGTTATCGTCAGGATTTCCATTTTGATGAATAAACGCTGATTAACTTCTCATAGCAGTTTCCAGCACTTCTAATGCTTCTTGAGCATTTGACATTTCTGCATATTTCTTGGCGGTATATCCTCTGTCGCTCTTCAGCTTCAGATTGGCACCATCCTGGATTAAAATTTCCAGGATCTCTGCCTTATTATAACGGGCAGCGAACATGGCAGGTGTTAATCCTACCGACTTTTCATTTACATCGGCTCCCAGTTCAATTAGTTTCTTGACGGTATCTACGTCGCCTTTCATAATCGCCTTACAAAATGGGTTGACGTCGTAGTCCACAGAAGCAGTGAGTTGGCATACAGGTTCGGTAACGGTCGAATTGTAAATGGCATAAATGCCGGTTACCGCCATTAAGCAAAGGGCGGCTGCAGTTAGGATTGTTTTTCTCATGATTGAAATGTTTTAATTGATGAATAATAGTTATATAAAGATAGACGGCCTTTTAGGGGTTTTGTTTCACCATTAACACTTAAATAACTAAAGTTTAACATGACCGCCTTCCAGACCGTTAATTTTTTAACACCGCTAATCTAAGGTCTAAACCATAAAAAAAAGCGAGTCAAAAAAATAGTAATCCATCCCATTTCATAGTATTTTTGAACTTTTTGCTGAAATGAGAATTCTATGAACAAAAAAGTAATATTGATGATTTTGGACGGATGGGGAATTTCTCCCGATCCCAAAGTCTCTGCCATCGACAATGCCGATACCCCGTTTGTCGATTCGCTCTATAACAAATATCCGCACACTACTCTGCAGACAGATGGACTAAACGTTGGATTGCCCGAAGGACAGATGGGCAACAGCGAAGTGGGTCATATGAATCTGGGCGCTGGAAGGATCGTTTACCAGGATCTGGTAAAGATCAACCTTGCTGTAAAAAATAACAGTTTAAAAGATGAAGCTGTACTTTCTGATGCTTTAAAATATGCAAACGAAAACGAGGTGGCCGTACATTTCCTGGGTTTGCTTAGCGATGGCGGTGTGCACAGCCACATCGATCACCTCAAGGGACTGTTAGATGTAAGTGAGTATTACAACATCAAGAAAGCTTATATTCATGCCTTTACCGATGGTAGAGATGTAGATCCTAAAAGCGGTAAAGCTTTCCTGGAAGAAATCGAAAATTATTGCGAAGGCAAGCATGCGCAACTCGCAACAGTTATCGGACGCTATTACGCCATGGACAGGGACAAAAGATGGGAGCGGGTTAAACTCGCTTATGATCTGCTGGTAAATGGCAATGGTGAAAAAAGTACGGATATCCCCTCGACTGTTCAAAAAAGTTATGATGCTGGCGTTACAGACGAATTTCTAAAACCCATCGTGAAGGTCGGGGAGAATGGAGCCCCGCTTACTACCATAAAGGATGGTGACCTGGTCATCTTCTTTAATTTCAGGACCGATCGTGGAAGAGAACTCACCCAGGTGCTGAGTCAGAAGAATTTTCATGAGCACAATATGCATAAGCTCGATCTTCGCTATGTGACGATGACCAATTACGATGATACTTTCGAAGGCATCGACGTTATATATGGCAAGGATAATATTCAGCAAACCCTGGGAGAAGTACTCGCCAATCTTGGTAAAAAACAGATCCGCATCGCTGAAACAGAAAAATATCCACATGTTACCTTTTTCTTTAACGGCGGGCGTGAAGTACCCTTTGAGGGAGAAAAACGTCTCCTTTGCCCCTCTCCAAAAGTAGCGACATATGATCTGCAGCCAGAGATGAGTGCCTTTGAAGTACGAGATGCTATCATACCTGAACTGAAAAAAGGCGAGGCCGATTTTGTTTGCCTGAATTTTGCTAACCCAGACATGGTAGGACATACCGGTGTGATGTCTGCCGCGATCAAGGCTTGTGAAACCGTAGACCGTTGTGCGAAGGAGGTGATTACAACCGGACTCGAAAATGGATATTCGACCCTGGTGATCGCAGACCATGGGAATTGCGATACCATGTTCAATCCTGATGGTTCCCCTAATACTGCCCATACCACCAACCCGGTTCCGCTTATTGTGGTTGATCCTGATGTGAAGGAAGTCAGAAGTGGTGTTTTAGGCGATATAGCGCCAACCATTTTAGCATTGTTAGGGATCGATCAGCCGGAACTGATGAGCCGGAAAAGCCTGATCTAAGCATTTACATTATTTTTAC
>JBDNAQ010000121.1:0-3266 GCA_039768345.1 Flavobacteriaceae bacterium | reverse complement strand
TTTAAATGCTGCCATTTCCTATGATAATGCCAGTTGTTATCGTACCAGTAGAAACAACCATCCACCCCGGCGTCGGCCAGTTCCTTTACCGCCTTTCTGGCCTTTTGTTCATCTGGAAGGAAAAAACTGATAAAAGAATAATTTTCAACACCTCCTTCAGGTACGCGCCTGAATTCCAGGCCCGGCATGTTTTGTAATCCTTCCTTAAGCACATTATAGTTTTCCTCCTGAAGTTCTAGGAATTCATCTAATCTTCTTAACTGGGCCAGACCGACTGCAGCATTTAACTCAGAAATACGAAAATTATAACCCAGAAACGGATGTTCTTCTGCCCCACGGTCAGTTCCGGTATGATCATGACCATGGTCTGAATAATGGTCTGCATTACGATAATATTCAGAATTATCGGTGATTAAAGCACCTCCTTCCCCGCATGTAACGGTCTTCACGTAGTCGAAACTAAAGCAACCCAGATCACCTATACTACCCAGGGGTTGTCCCTTATAGGTCCCGCCGATAGCCTGACAGGCATCTTCCAGCAATATCAATTGATATTCTGCACATATCGTTTTCAAGGCATCCAGGTTGGCCATCGAACCACACATATGGACTGGCATAACCACCCTGGTTTTCTCGGTAATTGCATTTCGGACTGCCTCAGGATCGAGGGTCAGCGTATCATCAATATCTACAAGTATCGGCACAGCGCCCAAAGCGAGTACCGCTTCAAAACTGGCGACAAATGTGAACACCGGCAGGATCACCTCATCACCGGCCCCAACACCACAACTGGCCATTGCGACGGTTAAGGCAGCCGTACCACTACTGAGCAGTTGTGCATGCTTTACCTGCATTCGCGATGCCAACAGTGTTTCCATCTCCCGGGCCTTCCAATGACCGTTGCGCATACCATCGAAGCCATAGCGCATTAAAACACCTGATTCCAAAACATCATGGGTCTCAGATCGTTCCAGTTCACCGAATAATTCAAAACCTGGCATAGTAGCTTAAAGATTAAAAGTATTTGAACATAGTTTATTTTAGGTCAGGTCGATAATACTGTCGGTAAGACGACGCCGTACTTTTTTAAACCCGGAAAACTCATCGTCTTCGGCCCGATATCCAACGGGAAGTACCAATACAGAGGTCAGTCCCTTAAGCGGCAATTCAAGAATACGGTCGTACTCCTCGGGTATAAATCCTTCCATCGGGCAAGAATCGATTCTCTCAAGGGCACAAATAGTCAATAGGTTGCCCAGGGCGAGGTACGCCTGATTCTTGGCCCATTGCAGGATCGCCGTCGAGTCCTTTTTGGAGAAATCTTCTACAAGTGCATCTTTAAACGGGTCCAGGATTTCGTCGCTGGTCCCCCTAACCTGCTTAACCCTGTCGAAATAAGAATTGATATAACGCCCATCGACCTTGCTCTCCACACAGAGTATCAGCAAATGTGAAGCCTGACCTACCTGAGGCTGCGAATATGAATGCGGGATGAGTTGTTTTTGTAATTCTTTGTCGCTCAAAACCACCAGCTTTATAGGTTGAAGCCCATAGGATGTTGCGGTGAGATTGAACGCTTCCTTTAGTATGTCGAGTTTCTCCTGTGGCAGTATGCGGTCTTCATCAAAACGCTTTACCGCATATCGCCATTTTAGATCTTCTACTATATCATGCATGCTTTTATCATTAAAAAAACCAAAGTTTTATCGCCATGATCACTACCATGACGACAAGAAATATTTTTATAAAGTTGTCTCCCTTGCGAACTGAGATCCTGCTTGAAAACCAGGCGCCGGTCCCATTGCCGATAGCCAATACCAGCCCGACCTTCCACAACACCTTATCGTTATACAAAAAAACCGCCAGTGCAGAGAGCGTATAAATGAATACTACGGCTACCTTGGTCGCATTGGCGCGCACTAACGACATATGGTTTACGTAATGTAAAAATAACAGAATTACAAAGCCGATCCCAGCATTGATAAATCCACCGTAAATGCCTATGAAAAAAAATCCTATTATACCGATCCAAAGGTATTTGCCAGTAAGCCGTTCACTGAGGTCAGCTACACTTATCCGGGGTTTAAATATAATGATAAGGACCACCAGCAACATAATAATCGCCAGGATCCTGTTAAAAGTCTCCCCTTTTATATCTACCGCGATCTGGGCGCCTATAATCGCACCCAAAAGTGCGGATATTCCCAGATAAATATTGAAGGGAGATGTTTCTACGCCCTTACTCCTGAACCCGGCAATACCCATGGCATTCTGGATTACGATGGCAATCCGGTTGGTGCCGTTAGCTACGCTGGGCGGCAGCCCAAGAAATATTAGCACCGGTAAAGAGATCAGGGAACCACCACCTGCAATCGTATTGATAAAGCCCACTACGAACCCTACTCCGATCAGTAACAGGTAATGATACCATTCCTCCATGCGGCAAAAATACAGCTTCTTTTGAAGACTTGAAATCAATTCAATGGGTCACTTCCTTTAGTCGAAATAAAAAAAGGCAGCTTCCATGAAGCTGCCTTCCAACCATAAACAAACCGACGGCTCACCCCAGTGTGAACGCGCCGGCAGTTACGCTACGCTTTTATGATGCAAAATCGAGTTCTCTGAGCTTCTGAAGCGCTTCAGATTTTGAATTCACATCGAGTTTTAGGTAGATATTCTGAATATGGAAATTGATCGTACTGGGTGTTACAAAAAGCTTGTCGGCGATTGCCTTATAGGTTGCACCCTGACCGAGATATTCGATAATTTGGTTTTCTCGTTCAGAAAAAATGCGATACGACTTGCGCTGGAACATCGAAATGATCTTCTTGGCAATATCGCTGCTAAGTGCGGCTCCTTCATCCCTAATCGAGTTGAGTGCCCTCAATAACCTCTTTTTTGAAATGGGCTTGGTCAGATAACCATTTGCCTGGTTCTTAAATGCCTTTTTAATGATATCGAAATCATCTTCATTGCTCACCATAATCACTTTGATCTCAGGATCCATCTCTTTAAAGTGGCTGATACCTTCAATTCCGGTATGCCCATCAGACATAGTTACTTCAGAGAGGATCAAATCGGGTTGAACCCAATCGAATTCCGCGAGTGCATCTTCCACCGAAGTGTAAATCCCCTCGAGTGAATAGTTAAAATAAGATCGAAAATAATGATGATAAGTGCTGTGAAACGCAACGTCACTATCAATAGCGATAATCTTTAGAGTAGTTGTTTTCATGTTGGGTAATATTTGGGGTTGTATTATTTTG
>JBDNAQ010000120.1:0-7701 GCA_039768345.1 Flavobacteriaceae bacterium | reverse complement strand
GCCAATCCCATTCGCTTGCATTCCTCCATAAAGAAGGTGACCTGCTTAATATCGTTCATATTATTAGAGAGTACTGCGGCCATATACTCAGCGGGGTAGTGTGCCTTTAAATATGCGGTCTGGTAAGCGATAAAAGCATAACAGGTAGAATGACTTTTATTAAATGCGTAAGATGCGAAAGCCTCCCAGTCTTTCCAGATCTTTTCCAGCACTTCAGGAGGATGACCATTAGCTGCACCGCCTTCCACAAACTGTGGTTTTAATTTCTGTAGCAGGGCGAAGATCTTTTTACCCATGGCTTTTCTCAAGACATCGGCATCACCTTTGGAGAAGCCTGCAAGTTTTTGAGATAATAGCATCACCTGTTCCTGGTACACCGTTACCCCATAGGTCTCTTTGAGGTATTCTTCCATTTCAGGCAGGTCGTAGCTGATCTCCTCACGACCGTGCTTACGTGAGATAAAACTCGGGATATACTCCATCGGGCCCGGTCTGTACAGCGCATTCATCGCGATTAGGTCATCGAATACAGTGGGTTTAAGGTCTTTTAAATGCTTTTGCATCCCGGCGGATTCGTATTGAAAAATACCTACCGTTTCCCCACGCTGGAATAATTCATAGGTCTTGGCATCATCGAGCGGAAAGGCATCCGGATCTAAGTCGATTCCCTGTCGGGCCTTTACGATCTTACAGGTGTCTTTGATAAGGGTAAGGGTCTTAAGGCCCAGAAAGTCCATTTTAAGCAGTCCGGCGTTTTCAACTACGGCATTATCGAACTGTGTGACATACAGATCGGAGTCTTTGGCCGTGGCGATAGGGACGAAATTTGTAATATCGTCCGGGGTGATAATTACGCCACAAGCATGGATGCCGGTATTTCGCAAAGACCCTTCGAGGATCCTGGCCATATTTACGGTCCTCGATTCCAGATCATCACCTTCCGAAAGGTTCAGCAGTTCATTGATCTTATTCAGATCGTCGGCCCGGTATCTCTTTTTGAGTTCGGCTTCGGGGATCCCAAAAATCTTACTCAGCTTAGACATATTTGGAATAAGCTTTGCAATACGATCGGCATCGTTCAGCGGCAGGTCGAGCACACGGGCGGTATCGCGAATGGCCGATTTAGCTGCCATAGTACCATAGGTTATAATCTGCGCTACCTGGTTCGACCCATATTTATCAATCACATAGTCCATTACCTTAGCCCGGCCTTCATCATCAAAATCGATATCAATATCGGGCATCGATACCCTGTCCGGGTTCAGGAAACGCTCAAATAGCAGGTCGTATTTTAGTGGATCGATATTGGTGATCCCCAGGCAGTAGGCCACCACAGACCCTGCAGCAGATCCCCGGCCTGGCCCTACGGAAACACCCATATTACGAGCCTCGCGAATAAAATCCTCCACGATAAGAAAGTAGCCGGGATATCCCGAATTCTCAATGGTCTTTAATTCAAAATCGATCCGTTCTTTAATGTCATCACCCAGCTTGTCGTACCTCTTTTTTGCTCCCTCGTAAGTGATATGCCGGAGGTAGCCATTCTCACCTCTTTTTCCGCCGTCTTCCTCATCTTCGGTTACCTTGAATTCATCCGGGATCTCAAATTCTGGCAACAGCACATCACGTGCAAGTTCATATGGCTCTATCTTATCCAGGATTTCACCTAAATTGAGGATAGAATCGGGCAGGTCTTTAAAAAGCTGCTTCATGTCCTCACCAGATTTAAAATAATATTCCTGGTTTGGCAATCCGTATCGGTATCCACGACCTTTGCCTATTGGTGTGCCTTGCTTTTCACCATCTTTTACACAAAGAAGAATATCGTGTGCCTCCGCATCTTCTTTGGAGCAATAATAGGTATTGTTGGTGGCCACCAGTTTTACATCGTGTTTCCTAGCAAGGGAAACGAGCACCCGGTTGGCCCGCTCTTCATCTTCCTGACCGTGACGCATAATCTCCATATAGAGATCGGCCCCAAATATTTCTTTCCACCACAATAGCGCCTCCTCGGCTTGCTTCTCGCCGCTGTTCAGTACTTTGTGAGGCACTTCCCCATAGAGGTTTCCCGTAAGAGCGATAATGTCGTCCGAATACTTTTTTACAATGTCTTTGTCGATCCTGGGCACATAGTAGAATCCGTCTGTGTAGGCCAGCGATGACATCTTGGTGAGGTTCCTATAGCCATTTTTGTTTTTGGCCAGCAATACAATCTGATAACCATAGTCTTTGACGTTCTTGTTTCTGTGGTCATCACAAACAAAGAACTCGCATCCAACGATCGGGATCAATGGATTTAAAACCCTGGTATCATCATCTTCCTGCGCCGACGCTTTTTCTGCTTCAACCCTCTTATTGTGCGCATTCACCTCGTCGACAAAACGGAAGGCTCCCATCATATTCGCATGATCTGTAAGCGCTACAGCAGGCATCTCCAATGACGCGGCACGGGCTACGAGATCTTTGATCTTTATAGTCGATTGCAGAACCGAAAACTGTGAATGATTATGCAGGTGAATAAAAGGAGCATTCTCAATCGCTTTGAAATTCTCGTCAAGGTCCTGGTCATGAAATTCATCGGAGGTATCTGAATCTTTATGTGAAGCAAGTTCTCCGGAGGCCTCCTTGAGATTTATATGCTCGATCCCGACCGCAGCAATCGGTTTGTTGTTGACCTGGGTAAACTGCAGAAAATATTCTTCGTTTGTATCCAGTTCCTTTGAACTGAATTCACGACGCCGGATCAATTCCAGAAAACACCGGGTGGTAGCTTCTACATCGGCGGTAGCATTATGAGCTTCGTGGAAGGCCTCTTCGAACAGGAATTGATGAAGTTCTGTAAGTGTTGGGAGTTTGAACTTTCCACCACGCCCCCCAGGTATTTTACAAAGATTTGCGGTATGTTCGGTACAAGTATCAAGGACAGGGATCTCGCTGATGTTTGATGGGAGATCGAGCCGATAGAATTCAGCACCCATAATGTTGATATCGAAACCGACATTCTGCCCCACCAAAAATTTACTTTTTGATAATGCAGTCTCAAATAGCTGCAGTGCCTCCTGAATCGGTTTTCCCTGGTCGGTCGCTAATTCGGTCGAAATACCATGGATCTGCTCTGCTTCATACGGAATAACATAATCATCAGGACGTATCAGAAAATCCTGATGTTCCAATAGCCTGCCCATTTCGTCGTGCAATTGCCAGGCGATCTGCACACAGCGCGGCCAATTGTCCGTGTCGGTTATTGGAGCATCCCACCGTTTAGGCAGACCAGTAGTTTCGGTATCAAAAATTAGGTACATAGAGGCAAATTACAGATTAAAGCAGGGTTAAAAATAGACAAATATGGCCGGAAGGGGAAAGTGATTTTTTAGGAGTTATTAACGACCTATATGAAGTAAAAAAATCCTTGCACAAATCTTGAGGATTAGATGAAATAATGTATATTTGCCGACCTTTTAGAAAGAATTAATAACCGAAGTCGTGTACTTCAAAAATTTAATGTGATATGCCAGTTAGAATAAGACTTCAAAGACACGGTAAAAAAGGAAAACCTTTTTATTGGATCGTCGCAGCGGATTCCCGCTCAAAAAGAGACGGTAAGTTTCTCGAAAAATTAGGGATATATAACCCAAACACCAATCCGGCTATTATCGATATCAATGTAGATAATTCGGTAAAATGGCTTCAAAATGGAGCACAGCCTTCAAATACTGCTCGTAGAATATTATCCTACAAAGGGGTGATGCTTAAAAAGCATTTGTTAGGTGGTTTGGCCAAAGGGGCTCTTACGGAAGAGCAGGTAGAAGCTAAGTTTAAAGCCTGGGTTGAAGAGAAAGAAAGTACTATCTCGAAGAAAACTGAAGGCCTTGCCCAAGCAAAGGCAGAAGCCAAGGCTAAGATCCTTGCAGCGGAGAAAGAAGCCAATGAAAAGAGATTGATGGACGCTGCTGCTGTCGAAACCACAGAAGAGGTAGTCGAAGAAACTGCAGAAACCGTTGAAGAGGCGGCGGTTGAAGCTACTGCGGAAGCACGGGCAGAAGAAGCTGTTGTTGAAGAAGCTGCTGAAGAGGTAAAAGAAGCTACTGAGGAAGTAAAAGAGGTAGCTGAAGAGACACCAGAAGCTACTGCAGAGGCACCGGTAGAAGAAGCTGTTGTTGAAGAAGCCGCTGAAGAGGTGAAAGAAGCTACTGAGGAAGTTAAAGAGGTGGCTGAAGAGACTCAAGAAGCTACTGCAGAGGCAGCGACAGAAGAAGCTGTTGTTGAAGAAGCGCCTGCGGAAGAAGAGAAATCCGACGAAGCAGAAGCGGAGGATTCGAAAAAAGAATAGTTGCTTTGGATGCGTAAAGAAGATTGCTTCTTTCTGGGCAAAATTGTATCCAAGCATGGTTATAAGGGTGAAGTACTGGTAAAACTGGATACTGATGAACCCGGGATTTACAAAAATATGGAATCGGTATTTGTCGGGTTAGGCAATTCGCTGGTTCCATTTTTTATTGACCATTGCAGGCTGCATAAATCTAATTTACTCAGAATTCGATTTGAGGAAGTTCAGGATGAAGCAGCGGCCGATTACATAATGGGTTCCAAACTCTATCTTCCTCTGGAGTTTTTGCCAAAACTCAGTGGCAACAAGTTTTATTATCACGAAATCATCGGTTTTGAACTACAGGATAAAAACCACGGTTCTATCGGGACTATCACCGGTGTTAACGATATGGTTTCACAAGCGCTTTTTGAGGCGGAGAAGGAAGGTAAAAAACTGCTTATCCCAATCACCGATGATATAATCCTTAAGGTAGATCGCCAAAAGAAGACGATCCATGTAGAAACGCCTCCCGGATTGGTTGATCTATACTTGTCATAAGATTCTGCTCAGTGGTCTAGTGAGGCAGGTAGGCCCGCCCCCGCCTTTTATACTGATATCATTTCCATCATAAAGGAATACACGGCAGCCTTTTTGAATCAATGCAGCCTCTGTTTTTGGATTACCCGCAACCATTACACAGCTACGGGGGGCGATCGCCAGGACATTACATCCCATAGTATCGAATTCCTCTTCCATTACTTCAACCAGTTCGAAGCCCCGGGCCAGCAGTTCATTTCTGAAACCTATGGGGAGTAAGGGCGAATAAACAACGGCCAGTTTCTCATCAACAGGACTAAAAACAGACATAAGATGGAATACATCTTCAGGACCCCTATAGTGTGGAAGATCCACCTCAAGCACCTCAACCTGATGAACAGACAATAGGGCTTTCAATTGACGGATTCCCTCACGATTGGTGCGATAACTATGCCCAACAACGAGGGTTTGCCGGTCGATCCATGCCACATCTCCACCCTCGAGGGTTCCCGGCGACTCGATTTTACCAAGAATAGCACGACCTGTTTTTGTATAATAATCTACATGTGCCCTGGGCTCAAAATTTCTTGCAGCCTTGCCCATATTACAGATGATATAGCCAAAATCTGTGGCGATCGACGCATCTCTGCAGTACATCGAGTCGAGACTTAAATTTTCATGTCTCCCTAAGTACAGGCATTCGATCTGCTGTTCAATTAGTAGGCCTGCAAATTCCTGATATTCCTTTTCGGCTGCTTCGAGGACAGGAGCGCTTGTGTAGTTAAGTTGCTTCCATTGCCGATGGATTTTATCGGTCGATTCGAAGGCCGTTTCAACCGGGCAAAGCAGAACGGAAGCGAGTTGGTGATATTCAGAATGTATAGTAGTATTTTTAACCGGCATTTTATTTTTTTCGTTTCATCCAGACATAGAATGGTGTCCCTCCCAGCAGTAATAATGTACCCCAGAAAACCGTACGCTCTCCGGCGCCAAATATAGCCCAAAGTGTAAATATAAATGCGATTCCTCCAAGGGCATGGATGGCCATCTTATTTTTCTCGGGCTTTGATTTTTCGAGGGCAATCAGCACATAGGCAGCTGCAGAAAAGAGGTAAGGTATAAGACTGCAAAGCGTGGTGAGGAGAACCATAAAACGAAATTGTTCTACAAGGCCGTCTGTATAGTTCATCAACATCACTACAGAGGTTAGACCACTACCGATGATCAAGCCCCATATAGGGACGCCATTTCTGTTGTCTCGTTTAAAGACAGAAGGGAAAAGATCATCTATAGCTGTGGCTCGGGCTATCTGACCTTGAATCAAGATCCAGCCGTTCAGCGCACCAAAAGCTGCGATGGCCGCGCCGGCCGCAACTAGGTTTTTACCCCATTCCCCACTAATTATCCCCATGGCGTCTGCATAAGGTGCAGGCGATTGCGCCAGGATGTCCATCGGAATCATTCCCATGACGACAACCGTGCCAAGGATATAGAATATTGTGGTCAGTATTGTACCGATCATCGTGGCCTTTGGCACTGTTTTTTCAGGATTTTCCACATTGGCAGCCGGGATGGTTGCGCATTCGAATCCAAGGAAGGCATAAAACGTCATGGTAGCAGTTACGGCAATTGCGGCCCAGCTATCAGTACCACTCGTATTGAAAGGTGTAAAGTTGGAGATATCGAAGAAGAAAAACCCGAAGGCTATAATCAGGAAGAGGGGAATGAGTTTCAGAACCGTGGTAAGTAACTGTATTTTTCCAGTTTCCCGAATGCCTTTAGAATTGATCCAGGTGAGGAACCAGATCGCGGCCAGCGCAGTCAGTACGGCTGCGGTCCTGCTTTCTGCCAGCATAGGGAAAAAGACACTCATGGCAGCAACAAAGGCAATAGCGATAGCCGCGTTGCTTACCCAAATAGAAATCCAGTAACCCCAGGCCACCAGGAAACCTAAATAATCCCCGAATCCTGCCCTTGTGAAGGCATACGGTCCACCATTGGAATTTGGTACAAGGAGACTGAGCTTGCTAAATACTCTGGCCAGAATTAAGGCTCCGGCCGCAGAGACCAACCATCCGATGACACTAATTCCACCATAAGCCGCGAGTGCTGCCGGCATCAGGAATATGCCAGCACCTATCATATTGCCTACTACCAGGGAGGTGCTCATCCATATACCCAGCTTCTTTTTTGAGTTGGTTTCCTTCAAATGTTGGTTAGGTTAGTTTTGTAAAAAGAATTACATACTTTTAAATGTACAAATTAATCCCAGGTGAGCGGCAAATACCATATCGATCAGAATATAAAAAAAGCAAAGACGTTACCGGCTGAATTTTACCGCGATGAGGCCACCTTTGAAAAGATCAAAGAACAGGTTTTCTACAGATCCTGGCAATGGATAGGACATAAAAACCTGCTTCATGATGGTCTGGACGCCTTTCCTTTAATACTACTTGATGATTTTCTAACAGAGCCCATGGTTCTTACGAAGGATAACAAGGGAGACTATCACTGCCTGAGCAACGTTTGTACCCATCGGGCCAACATCGTGGTGAACCAGGCTGGATCTTACAAAAAATTGAGCTGTCCATACCATGGCAGGCGCTTTGCCCTTGATGGCCAGTTTGAGTCTATGCCAGAATTCCAGGAGGTTGAAGATTTTCCTTCTCCCTGCGATAATTTATATGAATTTCCACTGCTGCAATGGGGTCCCTGGTTTTTTGCCGGTTTAAACCCTGGTTACAAAATGGAAACAGTTCTGGAGCAAATCGAGCAACGGGTTGGGTTTTTACCGCTCGACGATTTTGCTGTGGATGAAAAGCGAAACAAGGACTATTATGTGAATGCCCATTGGG
>JBDNAQ010000119.1:0-3835 GCA_039768345.1 Flavobacteriaceae bacterium | reverse complement strand
ATAGACGATGTTGTTTCAGCAGCACGTAATAAAGTGGGCGAACGAGTCCTGACATTTGCAGAGGTGTATCAGAATGAGAAATTGTTCTATAGCATATCTAGCGGAGCGAGCTTTGGACTCGCTTATGGCTTTGCGATCTGCTCCCTGATGGAAATGCAACGGCTGCACGCAAGCGCAATTCATTCCGGGGAGTTTTTTCACGGTCCTTTTGAAATTACAGACAAAAAAACCAATTTCATTGTGTTGTTGAATGAAGGCCGCACCCGCGCGCTGGATGAGCGGGTGATCGTCTTTCTTAAAAGATACGCGAAGAATTATATAGTAATCGACGCCAAAGAGCTCGGCCTTGATGTGCTTCCTGAGTCTGTTGTGGAGTATTTCAATCCCATCCTGTTCTACAGCGTGCTGTGTGATTACCGGGAGGCATTGGCAAAGATTCGCAATCATCCGCTTGAAACACGCCGTTATATGGGTAAAGTGGAATACTAATTTTGATGATGGGGGATCGCGAAATGAAGGTTATAGGTATCGGCGACAATGTGGTGGACGACTACATTCACATTCGGACGATGTTTCCGGGGGGTAACGCGCTCAACTTTTCGGTATATGCGTCAATGTTGGGCTGTGACTCTGCCTATCTGGGCGTTTTTGGAAGCGATGACAGTGCTAAGCATGTGCAACAAACACTCACTGAAATAGGGGTAGATATTTCCCGGTGCCGCAGTGTTGACGGCCCAAATGGTCGGGCAATTTTGACAATCGAAGATGGTGAAAGAGTTTTTATTTCATCGAACGAAGGAGGGATCAGCAAATCCGTTCCAATGGAATTCATTTTTGCCGATCTCGATTACCTGCAATCGTTTTCAATTGTGCACACCGGTGCTTACAGCTATATGGATAGCTATCTGGCGCAATTGCAACACCTGAACCCCCTGGTCAGCTACGACTTTTCGGAAGACTTCGATAATGAACATGCACTGTCCCTGTGTAAGTATATCGACTTCGGTTTTTTTTCCTGCGCCAAATGGACCGAAAAAGCAACAATGAAACTTCTTGAGAAAGCTGTGAATAGAGGCTGTACCATCGCAGTAGCCACACGGGGTCCCCACGAAGTCATTCTGTATGATGGCCTATCCTGGTTTAGACAGGCTCCCCGGGCAGTGAAACCACTAGACACGCTCGGAGCTGGAGATGCCTTTATCAGCGGATTCCTGATTTCCTATGTCGGAGGCAAAGACAATACCAATGTTCGGCCGGCTTCGTTGATTGAAAACTCCCTCGGGAAAGCTGCTTCATTTGCCGCAGAGATTTGCCAGCTTCACGGTGCTTTCGGATACGGATTACGCTATTGAGCTGTGTAAACGAGCTGCGTTTAAACCACAAATAATCTACTATATTTGAAAAAACCTAAATACCTAACTATGATAAAATTAAAGTTACTCTCCATATTCCTGATATTTTCCTTAGCTATCTCGGCACAAGAAAAAAAACAAGATTCAACCTTTGTGCCCGAACCTAAGTCATTTATCAGCACTCATCAAATAATAAGCGGAGGTAAAACAATTAGATATAAGGCACTTGCATCAGAAACATATTTAAAGGATGAATCTGAAAAACCGGTTGCCTCTATATGGTCAGTTGCATATGTTCAGGAAGGAGTAAGTGACCCTACAAAACGCCCGGTCACTTTTGTATTTAATGGAGGTCCCGGATCTGCATCAGTGTGGCTGCATATGGGGATGTTTGGTCCTGAATTGGTAAAAGTAAACTCGGACGCAAAAGAAGATGATGGAGCAGCGCCTTATAATTTAGTGAATAATAAAAATGGATTATTTGACCTGACGGATCTTGTTTTTATTGATCCTGTAGGCACCGGCTATAGTCGGGTTGTTGGTAAAGGTAAAGTTAAAGATTATTGGGGCCTGAATGAAGATGCCAAATCCATAGCAAAATTTATGAGACAATGGATAACTGAAAATAACCGTTGGTTTTCACCAAAGTTTATTGCCGGTGAAAGTTTTGGTACGGTAAGGGCAGTAACAGTAGCCAATACTTTAGAGAGCGAGGGACAAAACATGGCATTAAATGGCTTAATACTTATTTCTCAGGCCCTGGATTATGCCGGCTCAACATCAGTTCACGACAATATAACTTCTTATCTCACCTACTTGCCGAGTATGGCCGCAACTGCCTGGTATCATAAAAAAGCAGGACAGGGTAAAACACTGGAATCATTTATTGATGAGTGCAGAAAGTACACTTTTAATTCTTATGCTCCTGTACTTTACAAAGGTTCCTTGCTCAATGAAACTGAGAAAAATGAGGCAGCTGAAAAGTTGAGCTATTTTACGGGTCTGGATAAGGACTATATTTTAAAATCGGACCTTCGGATTTTAATGCATAGATTTCAAAAGGAACTGCTTGCAGATCAGGGTCTTGCACTTGGCAGATTAGATGGTCGTTTTATGGGAAATGAAGTTGATAAATTATCCGATGGCCCGCATCTTGGAGATGCATCAAGTTATCAGATAAGTGCTGCGTATACTGCAGCCCTGAATCATTATTATGCATCTGTGCTTAATGTAAAAATGGATCGTCCGTATTTAACTTCTAATGATAAAATTTATAAAAATTGGAATTGGAGAACTGTTCCGAAAGGAAAAATGTGGGAGCCTTCTTTTGCCAATGTTGCCCGAAAATTGAGTGAAACAATGAGAAGGAATACAGAAATGAAAGTTATGGTGGCGAGTGGTTATTTTGATTTGATAACTCCTTTTTTTGATGCTGAATATACTTTTTCACGCAACGGAATAGAGGGAGAAAAAATAAAAATGACCTATTACGAAGCAGGCCATATGATGTATGTACACGAAGCTGATTTTTTAAAATTGTCCGGTGATATTCGGGAATTTCTGTCGAATTGAAAACACAGCACAAAGCTCAGTTCCAAACTAAAAATACAGTGAGTAGTAATACACTGCCACGCCTAATATACTGAACCTTATAGGCCACTAAAATGCAAATCATAATTGAAACAGAAAGATTGATTTTAAGAGAAATGGTAATGGCCGATGCCCGGGATATGCTACGGCTATATTCCATTCCAGAAGTTCAGAAGTATACCGGAGAAGACGTTATTACCAATTTAGAAGGGATACACCAGATTATAAAAGAAAAGATCAATGATTATGAACTTTATGGATATGGCAGATGGGTAGCAATACTAAAGGATGGGCAGCAATTTATAGGCTGGGCGGGTTTGGCCTATCTGCCTGAATTTGGTGAAATTGATCTTGGTTATAGATTCTTGCCCGAATATTGGGGCGCGGGGTTTGCGACGGAGGCATCTAAAGCAATTTTGAATTATGGATTTAATAAACTAAAATTAGAAAAGATTATTGCTATCGCAATGAAAGAGAATAAAGCATCGATCAGAGTAATGGAAAAAGCTGGAATGCAATTCGACAAATTTGCCCCCTATGAACCCGGGGGTGAAGATTTTGTTTGGTATTGGTGCGACCAAAAGCTCATAAAAAAGAATTAGCCCACTTCGCCGACCGCGTATCGCTGAAGCTTTAGCGGAGACACAAGTAACAAGGCCACGAAGGCTGAGGAGCTTCGGGGATTAAAGAAAACGTAAGAAACCAAACTGTACTAACAAAAAGCGGCCTATGAACTTAAAGCAACTATTTTACCTCGCCATTCTATTGGCTCTTGGCTGCAAAAATGGAACTAAGTCTGAAGCTTCTGTTAGCCGGAACAATACGATTGCTATCGCAAATCAGTTTATTGATGCCTTCTATTCTTTTAACAGAGACAGTTTAAAAGGAACGCT
>JBDNAQ010000118.1:0-9516 GCA_039768345.1 Flavobacteriaceae bacterium | reverse complement strand
GCCGAAAAATGCAGCAGCCATTTGTTGAATTCCCCAGGCAATTTTACAGCCTCAAAGCTTAGATGGTTATCAGAAAACGAAGAGCTGCTCTACAATAGCATTGATAAGATTATGCTCCCTGGCGACTATATCGCCTTCAAGTTTTCGGGTACTATCAATACTACCATACCAGGGCTTTCAGAAGGTATCTTCTGGGATTTTAAGTCGAACACATTAGCCACCTTCCTTTTAGATTATTACCAAATAGACCGGGATCTTCTACCCCGTATTACAGATACCTTTTCTGTACAAGCTACTGTTTGTAAAGAAGGCTCCAGGGCTTCTGGACTGAAAAAAGGTACGCCAATACTATATAGAGCCGGCGATCAACCTAACAATGCCCTTTCATTAAATGTGCTGGATCCTGGTGAAGTTGCTGCTACGGGAGGTACATCAGGGGTGGTTTATGCCGTTAGCGACTCGATGTCAACAAAGGAATTCAAGAGAATAAACAATTTTGCTCATGTTAACTATAGTAATAACCAAACCAGGATTGGAAAACTCTTATGTATAAACGGAACCGGCATCCTGTATCGATGGTTACGCGATTCTATGGGTTTTTCTACTTATGAAGAAATGAATACGGCTGCCCTGAAGATCACTTCAGGATCTAATGGCTTACGCATTTATCCTTTCGGAAATGGCCCGGAGCGCATGCTCGATAACAGAGATATCGGAGCAAGAATCGAATCTCTTAATTTTAACTTCCATAACAAATCCCATCTTTGTAGGGCTGCACTGGAAGGCATTGCTTTTTCATTTGCTTATGGTATGGAAATAATGCAACGCGATGGGGTTAATCCCCATACCATCAAGACAGGATACGATAATCTGTTTAGATCCGAACTATTTGCGCAGATGGCAGCAACGCTCTTTGGGTCTTCCATAGAAGTGTATAACACTACCGGGGCTGTTGGTGCTGCCCGCGCCTGCATTTTGCATACCGGAGACTTCGGTACATTTAGAGCTCAACTCAGCGACCAGGATTTTGTAAAAGCCTTTGTGCCAGAATCGCAGTCCCCCATTTTGCTGGAAAATTATGCACATTGGAAAGAAGGACTTAATACAATTTTAAAATCTCCATAAAATGGCTTCAGAAAAACAAACCGAGTACTACAAAGGCATTGGAAATATTGTGTTTGAAGGAAATGCTTCAGACAATCCCCTTTCTTTTAAATACTATAATCCCGACCAACTTGTAGAGGGCAAAAGTATGCGCGACCATCTCAAATTTGCCGTGGCCTACTGGCACTCCTTTTCTGGCACGGGAGCAGATCCTTTTGGTCCCGGAACGCTTCAGCATCCATGGGATTTACCTTCAGATCCAATTGAAGCTGCAAAAGCAAAGGCAGATGCCGCCTTTGAATTCATCACAAAAATGGGATTCGATTATTTCTGCTTTCATGACTTCGATCTCATACGTGAAGGTAATTCCTTGAGAGAATCGGAAACCAGACTTGCTCAAATCGTGGAATACGTTAAGGGCAAAATGCAGGAAACCGGTGTAAGGCTTCTCTGGGGTACGGCCAATTGCTTTTCGAATCCCCGGTATATGAATGGTGCCGCAACAAATCCTGATTTCAATATAGTGGCACGGGCCGGGGCACAGATCAAATTAGCACTCGATGCCACTATGGCGCTTAATGGCGAAAATTATGTCTTCTGGGGAGGCCGTGAAGGTTATATGTCTCTATTAAATACCGATATGAAAAGAGAACTCGATCATATGGGGCAATTCCTTGCCATGGCACGTGACTATGCCCGCAAAGCAGGCTTTAAAGGAACTTTTTTTATAGAGCCCAAGCCTATGGAGCCGATGAAGCATCAGTATGATTTTGATGCAGCAACCGTTATTGGATTCCTGCACCACTATGGCTTGGAAAACGATTTCAAACTCAATATAGAAGTAAACCATGCCACCCTGGCCAGCCATTCTTTTGCGCACGAGTTGGAAGTGGCAGCTTCACATGGAATGCTGGGCAGCATAGACGCCAACCGCGGAGATTATCAAAACGGTTGGGACACCGATCAATTCCCTAATAATATCACAGAAGTAACCGAAGCCATGTTAATATTACTTAAGGCAGGAGGTCTTCGGGGCGGGGGTATAAACTTCGATGCAAAACTCAGACGAAATTCTACGGATCCTGAAGACATTTTTCACGCCCATATTGGTGGTGCAGACACTTTTGCCAGAGCACTCCTTATCGCCGAGCGGATAATTAATTCCTCGCCCTATAACAAACTACGAAGTGAACGTTACAGTTCTTTTGACCAAGGTGATGGTAAAAATTTTGAGGACGGCAAACTTGCCCTGAGGGATTTGTATGAGATCGCACTCGAATCACAGGAGCCAAAATTGCGCAGCGGAAAACAGGAACTATTTGAGAATATAATCAATCAATACATTTAGTAGATGAATCGGAGGAACCCTTCCTGAAACTTCCATAGAACCTAACAAAGGCAAGGTATTTTGTAAATTCTTAGGCCAAATTTCATCGAAGCTTTTCTTTTAGCTTAAATTGTGTAAATACCGATTAACCAGCATCAACCACTACCATCATGTCTTCTTCATTCGGATTTTGGGACTATTTCATATTTATTGCCTATGCCTGCCTTATCCTGGGCGTGGGGCTCTATGTTTCCAGAGATAAGAAAGGACATCAAAAGAATGCGGAAGATTATTTCCTTGCGGGTAAATCACTTCCATGGTGGGCCATTGGTGCCTCGCTGATCGCCGCAAACATATCGGCTGAACAATTCATCGGGATGTCGGGTTCGGGTTTTGCTGTAGGGCTTGCCATCGCTTCCTACGAATGGATGGCGGCCATTACCCTGCTTATTGTCGGTAAGTTCTTCCTTCCGATTTTTATAGATAAAGGACTTTACACCATCCCGGAGTTTGTAGAAAAACGCTACTCAACCAATCTGAAAACCATATTGGCGGTATTTTGGATCGCATTATATGTTTTTGTTAACCTGGCATCTGTACTTTATCTCGGAGCTCTGGCACTCGAAACTATCATGGGGATTCCCATGATATATGGAGTAATTGGTCTGTCTATGTTTGCAGCAGCATATTCTCTATATGGCGGGCTTTCGGCAGTGGCTTGGACCGATGTTATCCAGGTAGTCTTCTTGGTATTTGGCGGATTGATCACATCTTATCTGGCCCTGGATGCCGTTTCCGGCGGGCAAGGCATATGGTCTGGAATGAAAACGATATACGAGGCTGTACCCGAAAAGTTTGTTATGATTCTCGATAAATCTAATCCGGAATATAAAAACCTTCCCGGGTTGGGAGTACTGGTAGGAGGATTATGGGTGGCCAACCTTTATTACTGGGGTTTTAATCAATATATCATTCAAAGAACATTAGCGGCCAAATCATTGCGTGAGTCTCAAAAAGGGATCGTTTTTGCAGCTTTCCTAAAAATAATCATCCCGTTTATTGTAGTAATTCCTGGTATTGCGGCTTATGTAATGATAAACGATTCGGGTATTATGGACAGACTTGGTGATATGGCCATGAATAATGTTCCTTCGCTGGCCCAGGCCGACAGGGCCTATCCATGGTTGCTGCAATTCCTGCCTGTTGGTTTAAAAGGGGTTGCCTTTGCGGCATTGACCGCAGCGGTGGTGTCGTCCCTGGCCTCGATGCTGAATTCCACTTCAACCATTTTTACCATGGATATCTATCGTCAGTATATAAATAAAAATGCCTCAGATAAACGCACTGTAAATGTAGGTCGATTGTCTGCGGGGATCGCTTTGGTCATCGCAAGTATTACGGCACCACTACTTGGAGGGATAGACCAGGCTTTTCAGTTCATACAGGAATACACGGGCTTGGTAAGCCCAGGAATCCTTGCTGTCTTTATTATGGGACTCTTTTGGAAGAAATCTACGAATAAAGGGGCCATTATTGGTGCTCTGACATCTATACCCATAGCACTATACTTTAAAATTGGTCAGAACAACTGGTCTGATAATCCGTTCTTTGTCGATATTCCATTTTTAGATCAGATGGGATATACCACACTATTAACCATGGGGGTTATCGTTCTTGTTAGCCTTTCACAAAATAAAGGACAGGAAGATCCCAAAGGTATCCCTCTTACCAAAGAACTCTTTAAAACCAGCCCTATATTCAACATTGGTGCATTTGCGGCCTTGATCATTATTGGGTTTATCTATGCCCTGTTTTGGAATTGATGCCTGAATCGACAGGAGTTGTAAGACTTTGTTTCCCCAAATATATACATGCCTCTAATCACTTACTGCTAAAATGATCGTTTTCGGTGCTGCATTAATTCAACAGGTTTCTGCCAAATTTGGTTCCTTATAGATAGGCTGTATACATTACTTGATGTATTTTTGCAGGAATGAAAAAAGTATTATATGGTGATGTTGAAGCAATCGGTAAAACACCTGTTAAGCTTATTATTTTTTAGCTTTCTCGCACTCTCCTGTACCAGGAAGGAAGAAAAATCGCAAGATGCCCTTTCACAATCTCTTTTCCATGCCTTGTCGTCGGAAAAGACTGGTATATCGTTCGTAAATCAAATCCAGAATAAAAAGGATTTCAATATTTTCAAGTATCGTAATTTTTACAATGGAGGTGGCGCAGCTATAGGTGATATAAATAATGATGGATTAGCCGACATCTACATGACGGGTAATATGGTGCCCAATAAACTCTATCTGAACAGGGGTGATTTCACTTTTGAAGATATATCTGAAACTGCCGGTGTTGAAGGAAATAAGCCCTGGTCTACAGGAGTGGCCATGGTGGATATCAATTCGGATGGATTATTAGACATCTATGTATGTAATGCCGGTAATATGGAGGGTAATAATCACGATAACGATCTCTATATCAATAATGGTGACCTGACTTTCACCGAGAGAGCAGCTGAATTTAACCTGGCAGCAACAGGTTTTACAACCCATGCCAGTTTTTTCGATTATGATAAAGACGGTGATCTGGATGCCTATATTTTAAATAACAGCAATATACCTGTAAGCAGTTTGGGATATGCGGAGCAAAGAGAAGTACGAGCACAGGACTGGGAAGGAGTACCCAACATATTTAAAGGTGTTGGCGATATGCTATTGCGGAACGATAATGGCAAATTCGTAGATGTTAGTGAGGAGGCAGGTATTTATGGCAGCCTTATTGGTTTTGGTTTAGGTGTCATGGTAACCGACATCAATGATGACCTTTATCCTGACATTTATGTTTCCAACGATTTTTACGAGAGAGATTATCTCTATATCAATAATCAAGATGGTACTTTTTCAGAGGAAATTAAAGACTGGACCTCACACCTGTCGCTTTCTGCAATGGGAATCGATATGGCCGATATCAATAACGATGGCCATTCAGAGATTTTTATAACCGATATGTTGCCTGAACCCGATCAAAGGGTAAAATCTGTGATGGAGTTCGAAGGATATGATGTCTTCAGACTAAAGCAAAGCAAAGACTTTTACCAGCAATACATACAAAATACGCTTCAACTCAACAACGGCAACGGTTCATTTTCAGAGGTGGCTTACTACAGCGGTGTACATGCCACTGACTGGAGTTGGGCCGGGCTTTTATTCGATATGGATAACGACGGCCTTAAGGATATTTATATCACCAATGGAATTAATCACGACCTGACAGATCTTGATTTCGTCGACTTTTTCGCCAACGAAATAATTCAAAAAATGGCCCTGACTGGGAAAAAAGAATCCATAGATTCAATAATCAACAAAATGCCAATTCGCCCTCAGCCCAACTATGCCTATCGCAATAATGGAGATATCACCTTTACCAATGCAAACAAAGATTGGGGATTTGAGATTCCGAGTACCTCAAATGGAGCTGCTTATGGGGATCTCGACAACGATGGGGATCTTGACCTTGTAGTTAACAATGTCAATATGGAAGCATTTATATACGAGAACCGTACTGAATCGATGCTTGATCATCATTTCCTCAAGATTAAATTTGAAGGAGATGAACAGAACAAATTTGCCATCGGGACAAAAGTCAGACTATATATAGATGATCAACTGATTACACAAGAGCTTATGCCCTTCAGAGGATTCCAGTCATCCATGGACTACGTGATGACAGTAGGGTTAGGCGCAACGAATACCATAGATTCGATGCGGGTCATATGGCCGAGCGACCGCACTCAGAAACTTCATCAGGTAAAAAGCGATCAAACATTGACATTCCGCCATTCCGATGCAACAGAAACCTATAGCTTACCTAAAGTCCAGAAGAGAGTGCCCCTGATCAGCGAACTTAAAAACGAAGGGCTCATTGCCCACAAGGAAGATCGCTATAACGATTTTAATTATGAGGGGCTCATCTATAGTCTGGTTTCCCAGGAAGGGCCGGCCCTGGCTGTCGCCGACATCGATGGGGATGGAAATGAAGATACCTTTATCGGGGGTGCTAAAGGGCAAGCCGGTGTGATATACAGACATCTTGGTGGAGGTAAACTCTCGGTAACCTCTCAGTTGGCCCTAGATAAAGATGCCGCTTTAGAGGATACCGCCGCTGCATTTTTTGATGCAGACGGAGATGGAGATATGGACCTAATCGTGGGTTCAGGCGGAAATCAGGTGGGAAATGAATCCTCTTATCGCGCCAGACTTTATCTAAATAATGGCAAGGGATCTTTTAACAAATCAGAAACAAACATACCCTCTACTTTCAAAAACATCTCAACCATTGCCCCTTTTGATTTTGATGCGGATGGTGATCAAGATCTCTTTATTGGATCGAGAAGTGTTGTAGGAACCTATGGGGTTGATCCTAATCACCTTTTTCTTGAAAATGATGGAACTGGTGTCTTCCAAGATGCTACTGAGCGCCTTGCCTATGATTTAAAAGATGCCGGAATGGTTACCAATGCGCTGTGGGCAGATCTAGATGGAGATAAAAAGGAAGATCTTTTAACGGTGTCAGAATGGGGAACACCGAAAATTTATAAAAATTCCGGAAGGCGATTGATTAGAATTCCAAGCGGTCTGGATAGCCTGAATGGATGGTGGAATACCGTGCAGTCAGCCGATTTAGATAATGATGGTGACCAGGATCTAATTTTGGGCAACCAGGGTAGTAACCTGCATTATAAACCCGACAGCGAAAATCCCTTGAAACTTTGGATAAATGATTTCGACAACAACGGCACTATAGAACAAATAGTTACCCAACAAGAAGACGGGAAGGATTACCCTATTCACCAGAAAAAAGAAATTACCAATCAAATTGTTGCCTTAAAGAAAGAGAATCTGAAGGCTTCCGAATACGCCAGGAAAACCATAAATGAATTATTTCCTAAAGAAGTTATTGAAAACTCTATTGTAAAGGAAGTGACGATTTCTGAAACCGTTATTGCCATAAATGAAGGTAATGGAGATTTCTCCATTAAAAAACTCCCGGGAAGAGTGCAACTTTCCTGTGTTTGTAGTATTAGTTGTATAGATATCAATAATGATGGGTATTTGGATCTCATCATGGGCGGTAATAATTTTGAATTCAAACCTCAATTCTCAAGGCTTGATGCGAGTTATGGGCACGTGCTATTAAGCGATGGTGCACTTAATTATGACTGGCAGGATTACGACACAAGTGGATTTTTTGTCAAAGGTGAAATAAAACATTTGCAGAAGTTCAGGGACAAACAAGGAAAGACATATGTCATCGCCGCAATCAATGATACGGAACCTAAGATATTTTTATTGAATGAATAAGTACAGTGTCGGACTTATTGCGTTTGTTTTTTTCATCGCTTGTGATTCATCAGATGGAAACTTGTTCAAGAACCCTACTCCTGAAGATACAGGCCTGGAATTCGTTAATTCTTTAAACGAAAAGGAGGATCTAAATATTCTTGATTATCTGTACTTCTACAATGGTGGGGGGGTAGCTATAGGAGACATCAATGGCGATGAACTTCCGGATATTTATCTTTCCGGAAATCAAGTTAAGAACAAACTCTATCTCAACAAAGGGAATTTACAATTCGAGGATATTACGGAAAAGGCTGGTGTAGCAGGCAATAGCACATGGAATACAGGATCGGTCATGGGCGACATCAATGGAGACGGATTACTGGATATTTATGTTTGTGCCGTAGTTGGGATTAATGGCTTTAATGGGCATAACGAATTGTTCATCAACAACGGTGATGCCACCTTTTCCGAAAGATCAGCGGAATATGGTTTGGATTTTGACACCTACAGTTCCTCTGCGGCTTTCCTGGACTATGATCTCGACGGTGATCTGGATCTTTACCTGCTGAATCACGCCGTGCATACTCAGGAATCCTTTGGGAAGGCAGATCTCAGGTTCAGTAGGCATTACCAGTCCGGGGATAAACTGCTTCGCAATGATGGAGGTAGTTTTAAGGATGTAAGCGAAGAAGCGGGTATCTATGGAGGTGTAAATAGTTATGGTTTGGGCGTAGCTGTTTCAGACTTTAATCAGGATGGATTTCCAGATCTCTATATCGGCAATGATTTCCACGAAGATGATTACTACTATCTCAATAATGGAGATGGTACTTTTAAGGAATGCCTGAAGGAGTACTTTGGCCATACAACCCGATTTTCAATGGGTAATGATGTAAGCGATATTAATCATGATGGTTGGCCTGATATCATGTCGCTCGACATGTTACCGGAAGACGAAAAAGTATTGAAATCCTCTGAAGGTGATGACGACGTACAAACACAAAAATTGCGAGTAGATCTATTTGGCTATCACTATCAGTTCACACGCAATATGCTTTATTTGAATGCCGGAGGCAGACATTATACGGAAACAGCTTTACAAAGTGGAGTGGCCGCCACTGATTGGAGCTGGAGCGCTCTGTTTGCCGATTACGACCAGGATGGAGAACAAGACCTTTTCATTGCCAATGGCATTCCTAAGCGACCTAATGACCTAGATTATATTAAGTTTATTTCCAATGAGCAGATAAAAAAGAAAATAAACAATACAAGATTAGTCGATCAGCAAGCCCTGGATATGATGCCTTCAGGAGCAATAAGTAATTACTACTTTAGCGGCGGGCCACAAGGTGATTTCGTAAACAAGTCCGCATCCTACATTAAACAGGATACCTTGATTTCCGGAGCCACGGCGATGGGGGATCTCGATAACGATGGAGATCTGGATATCATCACCAATAATATAAATACACCAGCCTCTCTCTATATCAACAAAACAGATGATTCGGCAAGTTATTTAAAGCTAAAATTCAACTATCGTTCGCCAAATAAAATTGGTATTGGAACCAAAGTTTACTCCTATCACGATGGAATCTTACAGTATAAAGAATTATATACAGTTCGCGGATTTCAGGCTTCTTCTGAACCTATCCTTCATTTTGGCTACGGAAAAGAAAAAATGGTGGATTCACTCAGGATAGTATGGCCAGACAAGACCAGCCAGCTATTAACGGG
>JBDNAQ010000117.1:0-5533 GCA_039768345.1 Flavobacteriaceae bacterium | reverse complement strand
TCATGCTCTCGCATATCATCCGCTTTAGCGTAAAAAACAAATTCATCATCATGCTGATGGTGATATTTATTATAGGATTAGGCCTTTATTCGCTTACCCGAATTTCGATTGGGGCTGTACCCGATATCACAAATAACCAGGTGCAGGTTATCACTACCTCAAGGAATCTTTCGGCCCAGGATATGGAAAAATTCATAACCTATCCGGTAGAACTTGAAATGGCAAATCTGCCCGGTGTGGTCGAGATAAGATCTGTTTCGAAATTCGGGCTCTCGGTAGTAACCATCGTTTTCGAAGACGAGATGGGTAATTATTTGCCGCGTCAGCTCATTGCGGAAAAACTCGAAACAGCAGCCGACAAGATCCCTGAAGGTTTTGGCGTGCCAGAGATGGGCCCGATAACCACAGGGCTGGGTGAGATCTATCAATATACCCTCGATGTAGAAGAGGGTTATAAAGACCGCTACACATCTCAGGAACTCAGAACTATCCAGGACTGGATCGTTAAGCGACAATTGTCGGGGATACCAGGTGTTGTTGAAGTAAATACTTGGGGAGGTCACCTAAAACAATACGAAATATCCCTGAATACCCAGAAACTCCAGGCGATGAAGATTACGGCCCTGGAAGTCTTTTCTGCACTAGAGAAGAACAACAGCGTTGCCGGAGGAGGCTATATAGAGAAAGACAACCAGGCCTACTTTATCCGCGGGGAAGGACTTGTGACTTCTATCAGCGATATCGAAGAAATCGTTGTAAAAAATATAAATGGCATACCGATCTACGTAAGGGATATAGCCTCGGTAGGTTTTGGGAATGCAACTCGTTTTGGGGCCATAACCGGTAACGGCCAGGGTGAAAAAGTTTTGGGACAGGTAATGATGCTCAAAAATGCCAACTCCAAAAAAGTTATCGACGCCGTGAAGGAACGCGTGGCAGAAATCTCAAATTCTCTGCCGGAAGGGGTCTATATCAACGGGTTTCTCGATCGCAGTGAATTGATCGCCAAAACGACGCAAACCGTTACCGAGAATCTTATACTGGGATGTCTGATTGTCATTTTTGTAGTCTTGCTGATACTGGGAAATATCCGCTCGGGTCTTGTGGTCGCTTCTGTTATCCCTCTGAGTTTACTCTTTGCGCTTTCCATGATGTACTTCTTTGATATCGATGCCAACCTGATGAGCCTTGGAGCCATCGATTTTGGGATTATCATCGATGGCGCAGTGATCATTGTTGAGTTCATTGCCTTTCGGCTGACTAAAAAACAATTAGAATACCAGGAAGTTCCGAAAGCAGCACAACAGGCTTATCGCGACCGTATCACCCTGGAGGGGGCTTCCAAAATGATGAATTCGGCCATATTCGGGCAATTGATCATTCTTATCGTATTTATTCCAATCCTTTCGCTGAGCGGCATAGAAGGAAAGATGTTCAGACCTATGGCCCTTACCTTCGGATTCGCACTCATCGGAGCTATTTTACTCTGTTTTACCTATATCCCTGTCATGTCGGCTCTATTCCTGAAACCGGAGAATGAGAATCCCAGGAATATTTCGATACGATTAATGTCGTGGATAGGAAACATATACAAACCGTTGATAAATCTGGCTTTAGATCATAAAAAATGGGTGTTGACCGGAGCTTTTGTGTTGGTGTTAACCGCCGGATTCGTCTTCTCCCGGATTGGAGGAGAATTCGTTCCTACACTCGATGAAGGTGACTTTGTAATTCAGCCTGTTTTAAAGACCGGTACCTCCTTGAGCAAAACCGTTGAACTCACCACCCAAATGGAGAAAATACTGCTGAGTGAATTTCCAGAGGTGGAACAAGTGGTAACCCGAATCGGTGCTGCCGAAGTCCCTACAGATCCCATGTCGATGGAAGAAAGCGATGTCATCATTCGGCTGGCACCCAAGAATGAGTGGGTAACCGCAAGAAATAAAGATGAACTTGCCGAAAAGTTCAAAGAGGCTCTCGAAGTAATACCAACCCAGGGCATCGAATTTACCCAGCCAATTGAAATGAGGTTCAATGAGTTGATCACTGGTGTGAGGGCCGATATAGCCATCAAGGTTTTTGGTGAGGATCTCAGCAAACTATCCGAGCTTGGCAATCAGATCAGCAAACAGATATCGGATATTGAAGGAGCTGCTGATATTGTGATAGAAAAGATAGAAGGCCTGCCTACACTTAGCGTTCGGTATGACCGCCAAAAAATTGCGCGTTTTGGACTGAATATTAAAGATCTGAATGACATGATCTCCATGGCTTTTGCAGGCAGGACCGTCGGAAGTGTATATGAAGGTGAAAAACGCTTTGATATGGTAGTACGCCTTAATCAAAAACATCGACAGGATCTTAAAAACATCGAGAATCTATATGTGGATATACCCAGTGGGATTAAAATCCCATTAAGAGAACTTGCCGAGATACGATATGAAAAAGGTGCTGCCAAAATTTCGAGAGACAACACACGTCGACGTATCGTGGTCGGTGTCAATGTGCGGAATCGCGATCTGGAATCTGTAGTGGAAGATATACAGTTGAAGATCGAAGAAAACATTAATCTGCCGATAGGATACACCATTGCGTATGGAGGCCAGTTCGAAAATCTTCAAAGTGCCAAATCCCGTCTTCGCCTGGCGGTACCACTTGCCCTGTTCCTGATTTTCGTGTTGCTCTATTTCGCTTTCAGATCGGTCAAAGAAGCACTTATGATCTTTACAGCCATTCCTCTTGCAGCCGTAGGAGGAGTATTCCTTTTATGGGTACGGTCTATGCCTTTCAGCATATCTGCAGGTATCGGCTTTATCGCCTTGTTCGGGATCGCCGTTCTAAATGGCATTGTGCTGATAGAACATTTTAAAGAATTGAAAAAACAAGAATTCGAATCCATGAAAACATTCATCATACAAGGCACAACAGACCGGCTCCGCGCTGTCTTACTGACCGCCTCGGCCGCCGCATTAGGATTTTTGCCCATGGCAGTCTCGACCAGTGCCGGCGCCGAAGTTCAAAGGCCACTCGCGACCGTGGTGATCGGCGGACTTGTTACCGCAACCCTGCTTACTTTATTTGTCTTGCCAGCACTCTATTCAATTTACAGTAGTCCCCGTATCTCTTTGAAATCAAAATATTCAAAAGGTATAAAGACTATTGGCCTTTTGTTCTGTCTGTCGTTACCCTTTAATGCATTTCCCCAGGATCGCTCGGGGCTCGAAGAACTGATGAATTTGGCTTTAGAGAACAATAGTGATTTAAGATCTGCTTCTCTGAAATTACAAAGTTCCGACGCCAGAGAAGGTACGGCATTCGATTTCGGCAGAACGGAATTTTATTTTGGTTACGACGAGAACAATATTGCGGTAAATGGGGATCCGATAAATGTATTCGGACTAAAGCAGGAATTTCTTTTTCCCACCGTTTATGGTATCCGGCATAGGGTGCAGAAAACCCACTCCGAATTAGAACAGAATTACTATAACATCAAAAAAAAGGAACTCTTACAAAGCATATATTCCGCCTATAACGCGTTTCAAATCGCCAGGGAAAAAGTAGAGATCCATTCACGTCTGGATAGTCTATATCGCGCATTCGCACATGCCGCTGACAGGCGTTTCGAATTAGGCGAAACCAATTATTTGGAGAAGATAACCGCATTATCAAAACAGAGACAGATCGGGCTGCAACTCGATCAATTTAACACTGCACAGGTACTCGCCTATGATCGTTTATCACAACTCGTTCAAGCCGATGACAGCCTGTATATCAGCCAGGAAGCTGCCACCATGCTCGAACCAAATTTTAGTGGTTTATCTAATGCCACTGAACTAAAAACGTATAAGAACAGAGTACTCTTGTCTGAAGCAGAACACCAATTTGAAAAGCAACGGCTTTTGCCAGATATCAATCTGGAATATTTTCAAGGGTCCAATGAAATGCTAGCTGATAATCTCCATGGTTACCAGATAGGTTTGAAAATACCCTTGCTTTTTAACGGCCAAAGCTCCAGGATTAAGGCAGCCGGATTGGCCTACGAAGCAGTGGTTGCAGAAAGTCGTAATTATGAAATCAAATTAGAAACCCGCTATAAAGAACTACTCAGGAGAATGGAACAGAATAAAAAGGCCTTGTCTTATTACCTCGAAGAAGGAAATTCATTGGCCGATGAAATTCTAAAAACCGCAGAAGCAGGGTACAGAAACGGAGAGATCGATTTCTTCCAGTATATCCAAAGTCTTGAAAACGCTTATGGCATCAGGCTCGAATACCTGGAACAACTCAGCCTGTACAATGAAAGTGTCATTTCCCTCAACTACTTAACCCAATAATCTAGAATGTCATGAAATCATATTTTTTTAGATCATTTTTCCTTTCGATCATCATACTCCTCGCATCCTGTATGAGGACAGAAAAAAAGGAGGCAAAAGAGGGGGCCGAAGCAAAGAATCAACCGACTAGAATTGAATTGAGCGAAGCTCAATTCAACCAGAATAATATGCAACTAGGTCAGCTGGAAGATCTGGTTTTTCATGAACATATCGACGTAAGCGGAATGATCGACGTCCCTCCTCAAAACAAGGCTATCGTTAGTATCCCTGTGGGAGGTTATGTTAAAGAGACTTCCTTACTGGTTGGAGACAAAGTGCGCAAGGGCCAGGTTATTGTGCGTTTGGAGAATCCGGAATTTGTAAAAATTCAGCAACAGTACATGGAGGTGAAAGCCCGACTTAAATATCTTGAAGCCGAGTATGTTCGTCATCAGCAACTATATCAGGAAAAGATTACCTCCGAAAAGAATTTTCTCAAATCAGAAGCCGACTTCAGAACTGCAGAGGCCACTTTAAATGGTCTGCGGCAACAATTACGATTGCTTCACATATCGCCAGAGGAGGTGGAAGCTGGTAAGATCACTGCGGAGACCGGCATTTTTGCCCCGATTAATGGGAGTGTGAGTAAGATGAATATAACCAGGGGAGCTTTTATATCGCCAGCTACGGAGATCATGGAGATCATTAATACAGACCATATCCATCTGGAATTATCGGTCTTCGAAAAAGATATATCAAAGATCAGGGAAGGCCAGGCTATCAAATTCAGTATACCTGAGACATCCGAAAACCAATATGCGGGCAGTGTACATAGAGTGGGGTCGACGATCGATGAAAATCGAAGGGTCCTGGTTCACGGGCATATTGAAAACCCAACCCGCTTCGGTTTTCTTAAAGGTATGTTTGTCAATGCAGCGATAGTCACAGATTCGATCACCAGAAAGGCAATTCCGGAAACGGCCGTGGTTGAAGTAGGGAATCGGCATTTTATTCTAAGGTTGGCGAACAAGACAG
This sequence comes from Flavobacteriaceae bacterium, assembly GCA_039768345.1. Taxonomy (GTDB): domain Bacteria; phylum Bacteroidota; class Bacteroidia; order Flavobacteriales; family Flavobacteriaceae; genus JAHEJJ01. The sequence continues at coordinate 185 of JBDNAQ010000117.1, read as the reverse complement.
CAGAGCATTATATTTTTGAACCTATACAGGTTGAAGTATACCAAAAGGAAAACGGTTTCGCCGCTCTTGGTTTCGAAGTGAAACTTCAGCAGGGAGATCGCTTTTTAACACAAGGCGCCTTTGGATTGCTTGGAAGGGATTGATTCCGATTACCAATTAAAACTGCAAACACAAAATCCATCATC
>JBDNAQ010000011.1:0-4524 GCA_039768345.1 Flavobacteriaceae bacterium | reverse complement strand
GTATAAAATACTCCTGCTATTACTCAAACCGATAAGCAGCACCAAGAGTGTAATGCCCGGGAGTAATATAAAGGGTTCGAGCGAAGGAGTAAACGAAGTCTCAAATGCAAACCAGGCCAGCAACTGGCTGCTAAGCAAGGAGAGCAATATACCGACACCGCTACCCAGCAAGCCGAGATACAGGTATTCGAGCGCGGTAATTTTCAGGATTTGATTTGCCCTGGCGCCAATAGTACGCAGCAGGACACTCTCTCTCATACGTTGATACTTACTGGTGCGCACAGCCCCAATAAGAACCACTATTCCGGTAAGAATACTAAAAAATGCCATAAAGTTGATCACCCAACTGATCTTGTTAATGATGTCTTCAACCAATCCCAACAATTGGCGGATATCCAGAATCGATACTGTGGGGAATGCCTTTACAAGATCCTTCTGGAGCGCGGCGGAAGTAGCTTCATCAGGAGCATAAGTTGTTATCACATGGAATTGAGGTGCCGTTTCCAACACTCCGGTGGGGAAAAGAACTGAAAAATTAAGCTGCATCCGGCCCCAGTTAACCTCTCGCAGACTGGCTACCTCGGTATCCATCAAGACTCCCTGAACATTAAAAACTATCCTATCCCCTACCTCAATAAGTGCATCTCTGGCGACATTAGCAGCCAGCGAAATAGGTATGGGGCCTTCACCGGAATAATGCCCGTTAAAATCGCCTTCAACCAGGGTTTCTGATTCGATCAGTGAATCCCTAAAGGTGACCCTGAATTCATGGTACAATACCCATTTGTTCATCTTAGTAGTACTGTCGAGGCGCATCGTATTAACCGGAACATCATCAATGCTGCTGATCCTCATGGTTACTATTGGAATATTATCGATAACATCAAGGCCGCGGGGTTCAATATGGGCCGCTACAGCCTCTTTCTCCTCGGTCTGCACGTCGAGCAAGATGATATTAGGGCTATTCGCATCTTGTTTAAATGCTGTTGATGCCAGCAACATATCTTTGGTAAAATACAGCGTGCTGATCAGAAATGTACCGACGCCAATAGCCAGTACAAGAACCATGGTCTGGTTTTGTGGACGAAACAGATTGAGCAGGCTTTGTCGTGCAATAAATCCCCATGAGTTGGGAAAGTATTTTTTGAGTCCTTTCATCATCAGGGTTGCTATACCACTAATAATCAAGAAAGTAATCATAATTCCAATGACAAAAGCCAGTGCATATTTCCAATTACCCAGCAGCCATAGAGAGAATCCGAATATAAAGATCAAAATAGCCAGAAGCACGAATACAGATGTTTTCCGAACCCGCCCGGGGTCTTCGTCTTTTACCCGAAGTACTTGCAGGCTGCTGACGAACCAGGTGTTTAGCAGCGGCAACATGGCAAACAATACCGAAAGGGTAACGCCCAGCAGCAAACCGAGGAAAATAGCCTGGGGCACCAGACTTATCTCCAGTTCAATAGGTAGGAAGTCGCGTATAAGAAGTGGGAATAATTCCTGTAATAAAAGACCGCCAAGAGTTCCGATCACCCCCCCAAGGAGTCCCATACCTGCAATCTGTATAAGATAGATCAGAAAAGTCTGCCTGCTGGTTGCCCCGATACACTTCAATACGGCTACCGATCTGAGTTTTTCCTTGATATAAATATGTACTGAACTGGCAATCCCTATACTTCCCAGGAGAAGGGCAACAAAAGCTACGAGGTTCAGAAATTTACCGAAGTTGCCCCAGCCCCGACCCAGGCGACGACTGATATCGGTATGGGTATCCAGATCGGCTTCCTCTGCATCCAGGATCGGATCTACTTTCTTGTATAACGCCTCGAGGTCCGTTTGCTCAGTGGTGCGAAAATAATATCTATATTCCTGCCGGCTTCCCGTTTGTAATAAACCGGTATCGTCTATAACCCTGTAGGGTAAAACCACCGGCGGCGCCAGCGTACTCGAAGTAGATGTACCCCCGGGTGTGGCTTTTAAAGAACCCAAAATCTCAAAAGTGCTTCGGCCTACTTTTATGCTATCTCCTGGTTTTAAGCCATACTGGATCATGGCAGTTGCATCGACCAGGGCACCGCCACGCTCCTGGTATTGCATTGCTGCTTCAGACGGTTCTGTTTCGAAACCGCCATAAATGGGGTAATTCCCTTCAATAGCCTGAACACGAACAAGTTTTGAGGCATCGGCTTTTGGAAATGAGGCCATTGAAGCAAAATTTACCTCCATGCCTTCTGCACCGCCCAGTGAATCTATGATTTGCATCACCCGTTCATTGGGTGGCTGCCGGCTATCGATCAGATAGTCTGCCCCCATAAGAACCTTCGATCTGAGCGCAATATTATTTTGCAGGTTTTGACTAAATGATTGTATCGCCACTACAGCTGTGATACCTAGAATGATAGACCCCATAAAGAGTCCGAGCCGGGTACCACTGGCTTTTCCATCGCGCCATGCCATGGTAAACAGCCATTTCCTGCTTGCTTTAGATTTCTTTAAGTCGTCTTTTACCATACTTTGGCTCCGGCCTCTTCAAGGATTTTACCTCCTTTCAATCGGAGAATATGTTGATTCTTTTGGGCGAGTTCCAGATCATGGGTAACGATGACCAGGGTGGTCCCTGCCTCTTTATTCAAGTCGAACAATAATTTGATAACCTTATCACCGGTTTCTTCATCCAGATTTCCTGTGGGCTCATCGGCGAAAAGTATTGAAGGTTGATTGCTAAAAGCCCTGGCAATAGCCACACGTTGCTTTTCCCCGCCCGAAAGTTGGGAGGGATAGTGGTGAACGCGATCGGCAAGGCCTACTTTTGCCAGTAAATCGGCTGCCGCAACCAAGGCGCCCTTAACCCCCTGAAGCTCCAATGGGACACTTACATTTTCTAAAGCGGTTAGCGTAGGCAGTAGTTGGAAATCCTGAAAAATAAAACCTACTTCCTTATTGCGCAGTCTGGCTCTTTGATCTTCAGTCAGAGTGTTAAGTTCCCAACCACAGAGTTCAACACCGCCTGCTTCAGTGCTATCAAGGCCAGCACAAAGGCCAATGAGTGTGGTCTTACCGCTTCCGGAAGGACCTACAATGGCCAGTGTTTCACCTGCTTCAAGTTCAAAACTGATATCATCGAGCACAGTAAGTGACTTGGCTCCACTGGTATAGGTCTTCCCCAGCTTGCTCACCTTTAATATCTTTGTCATAAAATTATTCGTCCTGTTTCAAAAAAGGACTTAAATTAAGGAATTGTATTTACTATAGGTCTTTAATCCCATGCAGAAAGTCTTAAAGTTTCGTTATTTTTTTCTCCTTCTTTTCTTATTCGGATGTGGGGATACAAATACCAAAAAGCCCGGCGTCGATTCATCGGATGCCCTCAATACCTCGACCGAGATCATTGCCTCGGCCAAAAACAAGGTCATCATATTTTTTGGCGACAGTCTTACGGCGGGTTATCAACTCGATCCTCAGGAGGCTTTTCCTGCATTGATCCAGCAAAAGATCGATTCATTACAATGGGGATATACCGTAATTAATGCTGGTCTGAGTGGTGAAACTACCTCTGGCGGGCGAAACCGGATCAATTGGATACTCAATCAAAAAACCGATGTCTTTATCCTGGAACTCGGTGCCAATGATGGCTTAAGGGGGATCCCTCTTTCTGAAACCAGAGAGAACTTACAGGCGATGATCGATACAGTTCAATCCAAAGATGCCGATACCAAGATTATCCTGGCGGGCATGCAGATCCCTCCTAATCTTGGACAGGATTACACCGCTGAATTCCGCCAGATCTTTATCGACCTGGCTCGCGAGAACAAGCTTCCACTGATCCCTTTCTTGTTGGAAGGTGTCGCCGGCAATCCAAACCTTAATTTGGCTGATGGAATTCACCCTAATATCGAAGGGCATCGAATAGTCGCAACTAATGTTTGGAATACATTGGAGCCCTTAATACGTCCATAAAAAAAGAATAATGGAAAATATAATTGAAAGCCTGAGTTGGATCGACACTATTGCCAGTACAATATGGATAGTCCTGAGTCTTATTATGTTCTGGATACTATACAAGGTCTATGAAACACTTGGAAGCACGCATCCAACATTTTATTTCGGGATTTTTCTGCTGATATTGGTTTGGCTATACCCTATTTATACCTTTTTCTTTAACCAGCTGGAAGTAGGATTTGTTGGCAATGTGCTTACCTTGTTACTCACAGTGATATATATGAAAAGACTCAGGCCCGTCTCAGTGCTTGTGTCACGGTTGATGATCCCGCAGATCGTATGGTTGATCGTCGCTACCTTTTATGTGGGATGTATGCTGGTACTAAAATATCAGAACGCCTAAAAATTAAGCCAGTTTAGCCCTGTTTCTTTTGGTAGTAAAGTTCAAAGCCTTTTTGATCCTGCTGTTAGGCCTTCTGTATAGGCGAGCAATAGCGTTGTCTTCCTGAGTGATTTGAGTTACAACTACGATCTCAGTTTTAACGGTCTCAACTTTTACTTCTTCGGTTTTGTTTTGAGCCT
>JBDNAQ010000010.1:0-4578 GCA_039768345.1 Flavobacteriaceae bacterium | reverse complement strand
CCGGCAGCACCTAAAGCGGGTCCAACCGGTGGCGACGGATTCGCAACACCTCCCCTAACTTGTAGTTTAACTACTTTACTAACTTCTTTTGCCATTGTCTATAATTAAAATTCAAAAGCGTGTTTATTTGGAAGCAACACAGCTTTTAGTGCGTAACACTTTAAACTTTTTCTACTTGCATATAACTCAGTTCCAGTGGCGTTTTTCTGCCGAAAATCTTCACCATCACTTCGAGCTTGCGCTTTTCCTCATTGATCTTTTCCACCGTACCATTAAATCCATTGAAAGGTCCGTCGATCACCTTGACGGTCTCTCCAAGAATAAATGGAATCGCAACACTGTCTGTATTAACAGCTAATTCGTCTACCTTTCCTAACATTCTGTTGACCTCTGCCTTGCGCAGGGGTACAGGATCTCCTCCTTTTGTTTCCCCTAAGAATCCAATAACATTGGTTATAGATCTGATAATATGGATCATTTCACCTCCCAAATTGGCCTTTATCATGATATAGCCGGGAAAGTATACTCGTTCTTTATTGATTTTTTTTCCATTACGGATCTGAACCACCTTTTCTGTAGGTACAAGGACCTCTTCCAGATAGTCGCCAAATCCATGGCGTTCCACTTCGCTCTCTATGTAGCCCTTGATTTTATTTTCCTGGCCACTAACAGCTCGCACTACATACCAATTCTTTTCTAATACTTCGGACATAGCGCTGTTATTAATTAATTAAAAGATCGAAATACATTTGGATAAGCCTGCTAAATACCGTATCCACACCCCAGGTTGCTAAAGCAAAAAGAATCGAAAATACCGCGACCACCACCATAAGGTTAGAAGACTCCGCCCTGGAAGGCAGGGTAACATTATTCCTTAATTCCTCAATAGATTCTTTTATATATGTAACCATGTTTCAACTCTTTATTTCATCCCGGGGTCTCTTTCCCGGTCGATTACTTCTGCACGGGAGGAGAGACTCGAACTCCCGACACCTGGTTTTGGAGACCAGTGCTCTACCAACTGAGCTACACCCGTATTTTTTGGTTTTCGAACTCCCGATATGATCAAGGAGCCCAGCACCTCTATATATTTACACCGAAAGGTATCCCGGTATTTACCGGGACACCCTCAATGCTATAATCTAAGATCTATTTAGTCTAATATCTTGGTAACCTGACCGGCACCAACCGTCCTACCACCTTCGCGGATAGCGAAGCGAAGACCTTCGTTCAGTGCAATCGCCTGAAGTAGATCTACAGTAATAGTAAGGTTATCACCAGGCATAACCATCTCTACCCCGTCGGGCAGATTAATAGTTCCGGTTACGTCTGTGGTTCTTACATAGAACTGCGGACGATAGTTATTGTGGAAAGGAGTGTGTCTACCACCTTCTTCTTTCTTAAGGATATACACCTCAGCTTCAAATTTAGCATGTGGTGTTACAGATCCTGGCTTACAAATAACCATACCTCGTTTCACATCAGACTTTTCAATACCTCTGAGAAGGATACCAACGTTATCTCCAGCTTCACCTCTGTCGAGGATCTTACGGAACATCTCTACACCAGTAATTGTAGAAGTAAGTTTCTCAGCACCCATTCCAATGATATCAACAGGGTCTCCTGTGTTTGCTACACCAGTCTCAATTCTACCGGTTGCAACAGTACCACGACCTGTGATAGTAAATACATCTTCAACAGGCATCAGGAAATCCTTGTCAACATCTCTTTTGGGCAATTCGATCCACTCATCTACTGCAGCCATCAATTCTCTAACGGTATCTACCCATTTCTCCTCTCCATTAAGAGCACCGAGTGCAGATCCTGAAATCACAGGTCCGTTATCTCCGTCATATTCATAGAAAGATAACAGCTCTCTAACTTCCAATTCAACAAGTTCGAGAAGCTCTTCGTCATCTACCATATCAACTTTGTTGAGGAAAACAACAATTCTTGGAATACCTACCTGGCGACCCAAAAGAATATGCTCACGAGTTTGTGGCATTGGACCATCTGTAGCAGCTACCACAAGAATAGCACCATCCATCTGCGCAGCACCGGTAACCATGTTTTTCACATAATCGGCGTGTCCAGGACAGTCAACGTGTGCATAGTGTCTATTGGCCGTCTGGTACTCAACGTGTGCAGTGTTGATTGTAATACCTCTTTCTTTTTCTTCAGGTGCATTATCGATAGAATCGAAGCTCCTAATTTCAGACAGACCATCGTTCGACAATACCGTGGTAATCGCGGCAGTCAATGTGGTCTTACCGTGATCGACGTGTCCAATAGTACCAATATTCAGGTGTGGTTTGGAACGATCAAAAGTTTCCTTTGCCATTGTAATTAATTTTAATCTTAGTTTATATTAGTGTACAAATTCTTATTCGTAATCTTAGCCAACAACGGCCCCGGTACAAGCCAGGGAACACGATTATTGTGCGCTTTAATCAATGCTGCGAATTTCTAATCCGAAACAGATAATTTTATTCTAGAGCCAACGACGGCCCCGATAGCTATCGGGGGAACCCGTGATCCTAAAAACAATTTCCAGGGATCGGTAGGCTTTTGTCATCGATTCATTTTCTATTCTCCTAGAGCCAACGACGGGATTTGAACCCGTGACCTCTTCCTTACCAAGGAAACGCTCTACCCCTGAGCTACGTCGGCTTTGTAGATTGGTTCACTTTGAAGAGCAGTGATTATTCACTCTTCTCAAAGCAATCGTTAACTCAAAGTTTGAGAGCGGGAGACCGGGTTCGAACCGGCGACATTCAGCTTGGAAGGCTGACGCTCTACCAACTGAGCTACTCCCGCAATTTTTTTTCAATATTTCAATGCTTCAAAAATTGAGAAAGCTCATCAATTCTGACACTTTCTAGATTTATTTCCGAAGCCTAAGAACTTCTTCAAAACTCCATGGGATTCTGCATAGCCGAAAACCACTCTCGAATTCTGAAAGTGGGGAGAGCAGGATTCGAACCTGCGAAGGTAAAAACCAACAGATTTACAGTCTGTCCTCGTTGGCCGCTTGAGTATCTCCCCTCCTTATTTTTTGGGCATTTCGAGCCGATGGAGGGACTCGAACCCACGACCTGCTGATTACAAATCAGCTGCTCTAGCCAGCTGAGCTACATCGGCTTAAACAAGCCTTTTATCCCATAAAAAAGCCCGTCATTTCTAACGGACTGCAAATGTAGATAATTATTTTTTTAATCAAAACTATTTCACAAAAATTTTGCAGCGCTGTAAACCCTTGGTTTCTGCTTCTTTTTAACGAGTTTACGCTCCAGTGAACTACACGCAGAATCCACCGCTTCCTCAAAGGATTTTCGCTGTTTTTTGACCATAAAATTGTCTTTGGGTATTCGTAATTTGATTTCGACAATTTTATTTTGCTTGGAGCTGGTGTTTTCTACCTTTAAATAAACCTCAGAACTGATTACCTTATCATAAAACAAATCTAGCTTATCCAACCTTTTTTGAATAAAATTGATAAGCTTAACATCGGCGTTAAAATTCACGGATTGTGTATTTACTTTCATATGGCAGATTTTTTTGCTGTGTAAGGCAGCGATATTAAACGAATGATGATGAACGTTGCTAGCTCTTGTTCCTGGGATGAGCAGATGCATGTACTTTCTTTAATTCGGCGATACTGCTATGGGTGTAAACCTGAGTAGACGCCAAACTTGAATGACCCAATAGCTCCTTTACCGCATTCAGGTCGGCTCCCTTATTTAATAGGTGGGTCGCAAAGGTGTGTCTTAGTATATGGGGGCTCTTTTTGACCTTAGACGATACTATACTAAAGTACCGATTTATAATTCTATACACAAGTGTTTCGTAGATTTTACGCCCTGTTTTGGTCAGCAGGAGAACGTCTGATTCCTTCCCACCCAACAGCACTGTACGGTACGCTAAATACTCATTGTAATATTTTACTGTACTGTCGATCAAGGGTACCAGTCGTTCTTTATTCCGTTTACCCAATACCTTTAATACTCCGGAAGACAGATCTGCATCATTTAGCCGTAAGCCGATCAGTTCTGCCCTTCTGATACCTGTGGTATATAACAATTCAATGATCAGGCGGTCGCGCGAGCCTTCAAAATCTTCCGGGTAATCGATCTCCCGCAAGATGGTTTCCATTTCCGATTCGGAAAAAGGCACCTCAATGTTCTTTGAGGTTTTCAATGATTTATGTTTGGCAAGGGGATTGGCAACAATGGCTTCTATTTTGAGTAAGAACTTGTAATAGGCTGCCAATGAGGCGATCTTGCGATTCACAGTCCGATTAGTAATACCGGCTTCTACAAGTGAAATAATCCAGGATCGAATACAATTATAATCGGCTTCTTTCAGATCCTTAAGATTGAATTCCGACTTACAAAACTCTTCAAATGCGAGTATATCCCGACTATAAGCTGTTAAGGTATGTGCCGAATAATTCTTCTCGAGTGACAAATAAGCGTGAAAGGCTTCAACAGACATTGCCTAAAGTTACTAAACTTAGATCGGGAAAAGGAATAAAAAAATCCCGCTGAAGCGGGATTATATATTAAAAGAGATGGATTT
>JBDNAQ010000009.1:0-4368 GCA_039768345.1 Flavobacteriaceae bacterium | reverse complement strand
GCACTTCGCGATATGTTTCAGAATCACCTCTTGCAGATTGTTTCTCTTGTGGTGATGGAACCGCCAATTAGTGATCTGCCTGAAGAAATCCGCAACGAAAAGGTTAAAGCGCTTAAATCGTTAAGGATCATGAAAGATGAGCAAACCCTTTTTAAGAATACTATACGCGCTCAGTATGTCGCTTCCCAGATAGGTGGGCAGCCTGTTAAAGGATACCGGGAAGAAGAAGGAGTTGATCCGGAATCGACTACGGAAACCTATGCAGCGATAAAGTTTTATGTAGACAATTGGCGATGGAAAGATGTGCCTTTCTTTGTCCGTACCGCCAAACGAATGCCTACGAAAGTAACAGAAGTGGTTATTCATTTCAAAGAACCACATCATCATATATTTACCAGTGCCGGGTTGAGTGAGAAGGACAATAAGCTGATCATCAGAATTCAACCAGACGAGGGCATATTATTGAAATTTGGTGTTAAGGTACCCGGACAGGGATTCAAAGTGGAACGTGCCAACCTCGATTTCTATTATTCGAGCCTTGTAGAAACTAACGTTATGGCGGCCTATGAAAGGCTTTTACTCGATGCAATGCAGGGCGATGCCACGCTTTATGCCAGGGCCGATGAGGTTGAGGCGGCCTGGGAATTTGTGGATCCAATACTCGATTACTGGAAGAATGGAAAAGACGTTCGTATGTATGGTTATTCTGCCGGTGTATGGGGACCATTGAATTCGGGTGATCTTTTTGACGGGGCCTATTCATGGAGGAATCCCGGCGAACACCTGGCCGATGATCCGGGCTTCTGTGTAATTTGTTAAATTCCAAAAGCGGTGATACTTACTATCTACAATACCAAGCAGGAACTGGCTGAAAAATTTGCTGAATTTTTCTATGATTTTACAAAGGGTAAAGAGGAGATCCATGTTGCACTTTCTGGCGGCAGTACACCCAAGATCGTATTCGAGGTTTTAGCTACCCGCTATAGTTCTAAAATCAACTGGAATAAAATTAATTTTTACTGGGGCGACGAACGCTGTGTTCCGCCATCCGATGACCAGAGTAACTATAAGATGACCCGGGAATACCTATTCTCTAAGATCGATATACCAAAATCGAATATACATCGGATCAAAGGAGAAAACCTGCCCGAAGATGAAGTCATTGCTTATTCGAAAGTATTGGAGGAGAATATCCCGCTAAACAAAGGAGTGCCTCAGTTCGATCTGCTGATATTGGGGATGGGCGATGACGGTCATACGGCCTCTATATTTCCCCATCAGATAGCATTATGGGATTCGGAGAGAAATTGTGAAGTAGCACAACATCCGGAGTCTGGCCAGCACAGGATTACTTTAACCGGAAAGGTGATCAACAATGCGGCCCGTGTAGTGTTTCTGGTCACCGGTCTGGCAAAGGCCGAAAAATTACGGGAGATCGTCCGTGAAGAGAACTCATTTATTGCTTATCCGGCAGCATTGGTTGACCCCGAATCCGGGATTTTAAACTGGTATCTCGATCGGGAGGCAGCCTCTCAATTAGGTACGGCCGATTAGCGAAACTTATTCTTTTATATGCGGGGACCGGTTTTGTTCAACATTGGTGATAAAATAATTCGAGTCGCCCCACCATATGAATGTCCGATATCTTTCTACATAATAGAGCTTAACATATTGTCCTTCGAATTCCACCAGCTTATCGATCACTTCTTGTTCCTTGTCCAGAACCGAAAAGGCAAAGATCTGGGCACCTGAAATACCCTGGCTTATCTCACCCTCCCAGGTTTTGATCAGTACTCCCTTCCGGCTGAATTTTATAAGTTCACCGGAACGCACGCCTTCGCTATAGGGGACATAATAAATAAAGGCGTAACCGGCTGCCAAAAAAAAGATTACAACTCCCAGAACTATCAATAAGAATTTTTTAAACTGTCGTCCCATAAAATATTCTATATCCGATTAGGATGTATTTGATCATTGGGTTTCATCTGCCCGTTTCATAAGATTTTCCGGTATGGACTTTTTGGCTTTGGCCCCCATTTTCTTGAGGTTCTCCACACGTGAAATAAGGTTGCCATGACCTTTGTATAATTTTTTCATCGCCTCCTCGTATTCACCTTTGGCTGCATCCATTTTGGTGCCTACTCTGGTAAGGTCGCCGATGAATCCCTCAAATTTGTCGTATAACGCTCCGGCCTGCCTGGCAATTTCTATAGCATTGCGCTGCTGTTTTTCGTTGCTCCACATGCTATCGATAGTTCTGAGGGTTGCCAGGAGCGTGGTTGGGGTTACAATAACAATGTTTTGCGCAAACGCTTTGTTGTAAAGGTCATTATCATTGTTTAGGGCGATGGCAAAAGCCGGTTCGATGGGTATGAACATCAGCACAAAATCCGGACTCTCCATTTCATAGAGGTCTTCATATTTCTTGGAAGAGAGCTGTTCCACATGCTTTTTAAGCGAGGCGATGTGATTCTTTAAATGCCCGGAGCGTTCTTCCTCCTCAGAATTGATATATCGTTCGTAATCGGTAAGAGATACCTTGGAATCGATAACCATTTTTTTGCCATCGGGCAGATTGATGATCACATCGGGTAAGACCCGACTCCCATCCCTGTTCACAAAACTCTGTTGTACGCTATACTCCCGATCTTTTTCCAAGCCGGATTTTTCCAATACCCGTTCCAGGACCAATTCGCCCCAATTACCCTGTATTTTACTATCGCCCTTAAGCGCCCTGGTAAGGTTAACCGCTTCTTTCGACATTTGTTCATTCAACTCCTTGAGACCAAATATTTGTTGGCGGAGTGCCGCATGGTAATCGATACTTTCCTTATGCGTTTTTTCGACCTTATCTTCAAAGGTTTTAATCTTCTCTTTTAAGGGATTCAAAATATTTTCAAGATTCTCCTTGTTCTGTTTGGTGAATTTTTGACTTTTCTCGTCGAGGATTTTGTTGGCCATGATCTCAAATTCTCTGGAGAGTCTTTGCTGTACCTTCTCTACTTCCTCTTTCTGCTCCTTATTTTTTTGACGCAGATTTTCCATATCTGCCTCATGCCGACTGTTCAATAGTCCTAATCGCTCCTTATCTGTTCGTAGGCGCTCTTTTTCCTCCTTTTCCTTCTCGAGCTGCTGCTCGATGTTGTGCAGTTGCTGCTTAAAATATTTCTCCTGTTCCTGCCCTATAGCCCGGCTGGAGCGTATCTTCAATTTAAGGATGTAACTGCCTATTAAATAACCTATTAGCAATAAACCCAGACCAATAAAAAAATATGAAATACCTATATCCATATACAAGAGAAGCTTAAAAGTAAAGATAATCGATTCGAGAGAAATCCAAGCGATGCGTACCGATTATTTATAGATCTTGAATGAACCGGTTTCAGGGTCAAATTTTATGGTATCTGCGGGGAATAACCGATTAAAATGCTCGAATCGAATCAGTGTTTCGGGCGAACCAAAGGAGTTACGGTTTTCTTCCATGATAAGGATCTTATCGCAGAGTTGAATTGCCAAATCGATCTCGTGTGTGGTATAGAGTATGGTTTTCTTTTTTGTATGCGCTATTTCCTGCAGCAATTTCAGTATTTGTACTTTGTGGTAAAGATCGAGGTGGGTTGTAGGTTCATCGAGTAAAATAACAGAGGTATCCTGTGTGAGGGCTCTGGCGATCATTACTTTTTGGAGCTGACCATCGCTGAGTTCGTGACACTTTTTATCTTTTAGCTCACCAAGGCCCATTAATTCAATGGCTTCCTGAATTTTGGCGATATCGGTGGGCGACAATGTACCTATCCAGTTTGTATAAGGGTTACGCCCAAGACCAATAAGCTGTTGAACGCTGAGATTCTTGGCAGCCAATGTTTCGGTCAGTACCACACTCACTTTAGTGGCCCAGTCTTTCTGTCGATATTTATCTATAGGAGTGCCATCTACCTCGACTGAGCCTGAAAGCTTTTCCTGCACTCGGGCTAGTGTTCGCAGGAGGGTCGACTTTCCAATCCCATTAACGCCAACGATAGCTGCCATTTCACTTTTGGCCAGTGCAAAGTTAATAGACCGGGCCACGGAAATCGTTTCCCGCTGATTGCGGTATCCAACTTCGAGATCTTTTGTTACAAGCATAGTAGAGCTTTTGATATCAATAATATTTATCTAAAAGATCATTTTCTTTTTACGGATCAACAACCAAATGACCACTGGGGCTCCGATTATGGATGTTATGGCATTTATGGGTAAAACATAAGACGACATAGGCAATTGGGCCAATGTGTCACAAAGTAATAAAAGAATCGCGCCGTACATAAGAACGGCCGGCACCAATATTTTATGGTCTGTTGTATTAAATATCTGTCTTGTGAGATGCGG
>JBDNAQ010000116.1:0-4723 GCA_039768345.1 Flavobacteriaceae bacterium | reverse complement strand
AGAACGACAAACAAGACCAGGACCAGAAAGAGGATCAGAACCAGGGAGAACAGGAGCAGGATAACCCTCAGGACAAAGGAGAAGAAGGCGAGGATGAGGATCAGCAGAAAGACCAGAATAAGAAAGGAGATGGAGAAGAAGAAAAAGAAAAAGACCGTGAACCCAGTGACGGGAAAGAACCCCAGGATCAAAAGCCCCGGCCTAATCAGCTTTCACCTCAACAGATAGAAAATCTTTTGGAAGCCATGGAGAATGAGGAGAAAAAAGTGCAGGAAAAAATGGAGGCCAAAAAAGTTAAAGGAGTTAAGAAAAAGACGGAAAAAGACTGGTGAGAAAGATTTGGATCACATATTGCCTGATGTTGGTTAGCAGCTGTTTTCTTTGCAGTACCGAAGTAAGTGCACAGGAAAAAGAAGGTGTTACATTCGAGACTAAACTCAGCAAGTCCAGGCTGGGGATCAACGAAAGGCTAAGGGTAGACTTCACCATGAATAAGGATGGTGATAATTTTGCCCCCCCGGACTTTGAAGGTTTTCGGGTGGTTATGGGGCCTTCACAGTCTATCAGCTCTTCATGGATAAACGGCGTTCGAAGCTATTCCAAGACCTACTCATATACCCTCGCTCCGGTGGCCAGGGGAAAGTTTCGTATAAAACAGGCTACAATAGTCATCGACGGGAAAACCTATAAGTCGTTAGCGAAAACCGTTGAGGTCACCGCTGCGGTCGACAAGCCCAGTGATCAGATGACAGTCGACGATATCGCAGACGAAAACCTTCATCTGGTAGCAGAGGTGTCTAAAACGACCCCCTATTTGAATGAAGCCATCAGTGTGGTTTATAAGCTCTATGTCAGCCCCTCCATTAACGTTTCTAATTTCAGGCCTCTTGATAACCCCAAGTACAACAATTTCTGGAGTCAGGATATTCAGTTTAGCAAATACAATGTACAGAATGGGACCTACAAAGGTCAGGCATACCGGTATGTGATCCTTAAGAAAGTAGTTCTTTATCCCCAAAAAGCAGGTCAGTTGGAAATTGAACCCCTGTCGCTCGATGTTACCCTCGATGTCCCAACTAACAGGAGAGACTTTTTCGGTGGGAGGATTTATACTCAAACCAATAAAACAGTATCCGCCGGGAAACGGACCATCAATGTAAAACCTCTGCCGTCGGCGGGTCGTCCGGCCGACTTCAGTGGAGCCGTTGGTGAGTTCGACTTCTACGTCAGTGCTAGCAAAACAGAACTCAAGGCCTCAGAATCACTCCAGGCTATTGTTGAAGTTAAAGGAAAAGGAAACTTAAAACTCTTCCAATTACCCGAACCAAATTTGCCGGCCTCACTCGAGGTTTATGAACCAGAATTCAATGTTGATGTCCGCACTTCTCTTTCGGGTATGCAGGGTAATGTAAGCAACAACTACACTGTAGTCCCTTCTTACCGTGGTAAATATCCCATCCCGAGTATCTCATTCAGTTATTTCAATCCCAGAACGGAAACCTACCAAACGCTTTCTTCCGAGGAGATCGTGATCAGCGTTTTAGAAGGCCCGTCGGCCGGTGGGATAACATCTGCTCCGGGGGTAACTTCCAACAAACAGGCTGTGGTAAGTTCCGGTATGCAATTCAATTTTATCAAACTGGAACATAATCTGACCGCTATCGGCCAACAATATTTTTTCACCAGCCCCCGCTTTTATGCCTTGCTCATCTCTCCATTGTTATTAATCCCTCTGGTGATACTTCTTGGTAAGAAAAGAGAAGCGATAGCAAGTGATGTGGTTGGAAATAAGATTAAGCGCGCCAATAAACTGGCGAGAAAGTACCTGTCTACTGCCAAGCGGGAGCTGGGTAATAAAGAAGATTTTTATATCGCCCTGGAGAAAGCCTTGCACAACTATCTCAAAGCGAAATTAAAGATTGAGACCTCCGAATTCAGCAAAGAAAAAATATCAGCCCTATTGAACGAGCGAGAGATACAGGAGAATACTATTGATGATTTTGTCTCATTACTGCAGAATTGTGAAATGGCCCGTTACAGTCCGTTCTCTGAGGTGCAGATGCAACAGGACTATAAGAAGGCCAGTGAAGTGATCTCGGCAATTGATAAAAGACTTTGAGGATGAAAAAAAGCGCTCTATTATTGTTCCTTTTTGGCTGCCTGACCATTACTGCTCAGAATCCTGAATTGTTCGAAGAGGCAACTGGCGCCTATAATGACGGTAATTATGAGAGTGCAATCGAACACTATCTCCAGATACTTGAAAATGGTGAGCATTCGGCTGCGCTTTATTACAATCTGGGAAACTGCTATTATAAAACCAACCAAATTGCTCCGAGTATTTATTATTATGAAAAGGCGCTGCTACTCTCGCCCGGTGACCCGGAAATAGAAAACAATCTGACCTATGCCCGGCAGATGACTATCGATGCGATTGAACCCTTATCCGAAACCGGTCTGGCTAAAATCTATAACAGTATTATCGGGCAATTGACTTTTGATCAATGGGCTTATGCTGCGGTATTTTTCGTAATTCTCCTTGTTCTAAGCTACCTGGCTTACTTCTTCCTAAGGTTATCCTCACAGAAGCGAATTGCCTTTGTCAGCAGTATGGCCTCACTTATCTTATTGTGCATCTGCTTGGTTTTCGCCTTTATAGAAAAAAGTAACTATAACGCTAATCAGCCTGCCATAGTCTTTGCAGATGAATGCCTGGTAAAATCTGAGCCCAATAATAGAAGTTCGGAAGTCTTTTTACTGCATGAAGGGACAAAAGTTATGGTACTCGACGGACTTGAAGATTATAGAAAGATAGAACTTGCCGATGGCAAGATAGGTTGGGTACACCAGGATGAGATCAAATTGCTAAAAGACTTTTAAAGGGCTGCTTATGATTTGGCTCACAATAATTTAATCGTATCGATCATCAGGGCTAATTCCTGCTCGTAAAGAGTGATTTCCAGGAAGTTTTATGGTAAATTACCGGAATTTGAAAAATAGATATTAAATTGTTTTCCGAAATCAGTTTGATTCAAGATTCCGGAAGCTATTCGGTTTGCCCGGGCTTCGAGCAAAAACCAAATAATTTTAAAAAAAGAGCACATTATGAAAGCACATACCAAAGAATCCCAGGCGGCTATTTCTCCATTAGACGCGATTGAGATATTAAAGGAAGGGAATCTGAGATTTGTTAAAAATCAACAGGTCGACAGAGACCTGCTCGATCAAGTGGCCGATACTGCAACAGGCCAGTATCCATTCGCCACCATCCTGAGTTGTATCGACTCCAGAGTTTCTGCGGAGCTTGTCTTCGATCAAGGCGTTGGTGATATTTTTAGTGTGAGAGTGGCCGGCAATATTATAAATGAGGATTTGCTCGGCAGTATGGAATTCGCCTGTAAATTGGCGGGGACTAAAATAATCGTAGTGCTTGGTCATACGAGTTGCGGAGCAGTAAAAGGAGCCTGTGACGGGGCTCAATTGGGAAATTTAACGGTTCTGCTGGATAAGATCCAGCCAGCAGTAAGTGCCGTTACCGAACCCGCCGACCCGAATTTGAGGAATTCTAAGAATCCGACATTTGTAGATGAGGTTGCTGAAAAAAATGTAGCACTAACTATAAACAATATCAGGGCAAATAGTCCAGTTCTAAAAGAAATGGAAGATGACGGAGACATCAAGATCATAGGAGGCATGTATGACATCCAAAGTGGAAGAGTACGTTTTTTCGACTGATGTTTATTCGTTTCTTAAGAAATTGCCTGGTTTCTATTCGGGCCTGGATTTTTTTACAAAAAACACTATATTTTTCACCTAATTTATAACCGACTTTTCATGTCTAAATTATTTAGCAATCTAAGAGGCGACCTTTTTGGCGGGATTACAGCAGGTATCGTAGCCCTTCCTTTGGCTCTGGCTTTCGGCGTTAGTTCGGGTCTTGGACCCAGTGCCGGCCTCTACGGGGCAATTTTTATCAGTTTCTTTGCGGCCCTATTTGGGGGTACAAATACTCAGATCTCCGGACCCACAGCACCCATGACTGCTGTAAGTATGGTGATTATCGCCGGCATAATAGCCGTTTACGACGGAAGTGTGGCAAATGCGTTGCCTGCAATTCTTACGGTATTCTTATTAGCCGGGTTAATGCAGATAGGTCTGGGCCTGCTGGGCATCGGCCGGTATATACGGTATATCCCTTATCCGGTAGTCTCGGGATTCATGACCGCCATCGGGGTCATCATCATCGTCACGCAAATAATGCCCGCACTGGGCTATTACCCAAAAGAGGATAAGGAGTGGGTCGAGCCATTTATACCAGACGCAGAGGAACTCATTCTTGAAAATATCCTGAAGGAGGAAGCAGGTGAGGGAATACTGGTTTTAGAAGATTTCGAGGAGACCATCAAGAGATCGGGAGAAATAACGCAGGAGACCATCGAGGAAGAAGCAATGACACTCGCAGCCAAAGAAGCTTCAGGGGTTATTGGCGCTTTTAAGGTGATTCCAAGGGCTTTAAATAACATAAACTGGCTGGAGCTCCTGCTGGCCTTGTCGACGATAGTAATCATATACGGTTTCAAAAAAATTACAACAGCCTTACCCAGCACTCTGGTTGCCCTTATTTTGGTTTCAGGGGTGGCATATGGATTTGGTCTGGACTACAGGCCCATTGAAAAGATACCCGAAGGATTCCCAATGCCCAACTGGGAAATTTTCACGTCTT
>JBDNAQ010000115.1:0-9463 GCA_039768345.1 Flavobacteriaceae bacterium | reverse complement strand
CTTTAAGGACTTCCAAATTCACATCATCAAGTCGCTTGATATTGAGACAAGACTTTCCAGTGCTGAATTTACCCAATTTTTTCAATAGATCCTTATTGTGCTCCGCTCCGGCCCCGACATAGAGTGAAAAATTCTGTGCCCTGGGCGAGAACCCGGTCAGGAGCATATCTCCCTCGCGCCCGGAATCGTAACGGTAGTGATAACTTCCAAAACCAATAATACTTGGTCCCCACATCACAGCTTCTTCGCCTGTGATCGATTTCATGATCTCCAGCAAATGATAGGCTTCGACCTTTTTTTGAGGCTGTGGTATTCCTTCAAGGAAGTCGATTACAGATTTTCCGGTAGGCACCGTTTTATTGGCCATTATTCTTAAATATTCTAGCTAAAAATAATCATTTCCGATTTGGTTCGACAATAAAAAAGCCATTACTCCAAAAGAATAATAGCTTATAATTTTTTCGATGATGAATTACATTGAATAAAAAAACTGCTCTTTAATAATTTTACCGTCTTTCACCTCGTAAACAGCAATTTCTTCCATTTTTACCCGGTTACCATCCTTGAAGGTTGCATCCATGGTAGATTTTGTGGTAAAATGATTTCCGGCGATCACCGGATCGCTGAGGTCACCTCCGTGCCATTCTGCGACACTCGAGAAAAAGTCCTCGCTTTTTTGGTGAACGGCCTTAATACCTTCTGTAATTTCATTGGGATAACCCGGCATTTCCCTGCTCACGATATTATCATCGTATAATGTTTCTACTGCCTCTAGGTGCTTGCCTTCTCTGCACAATGCCACTAGTTTGTTGGCGACTTCAGCTGTTGTCATTATTGGAATATTTATTGGTTGACCCTTAAGGTAGGAATTTCTCTTACCACAATTAACTAACAGAATGTTAATTAGATTTCAGGATTTCAGGGCTTCTTTATAAGTCTCCAGACAACGTTCCCTGGCAAATTTATGCTCTACAATGGGGGCAGAATAGTCCTTGCTTTGATACTCGGGCACCCATTTGGCAATGTATTCACGATTTTTGTCGAATTTGTCAGCCTGAGTATAGGGGTTAAAAATCCTAAAATAAGGAGCGGCATCCACCCCGCTGCCGGCTGCCCATTGCCAGTTGCCTATATTGCTGCTGAGTTCAAAATCGAGTAACTTCTCCGCGAAATAAGCCTCGCCCCACCGCCAGTCTATCAAAAGATGTTTGCACAGAAAACTTGCCACCAACATCCTCACACGATTGTGCATATATCCGGTGGTATTGAGTTCGCGCATCCCGGCATCCACAAGTGGATAACCGGTATTTCCAGTTTTCCAGGCTTCGAATTCGACTTCATTATTACGCCATTTGATCCTGTCGTACTGCGGTTTAAATGAGTTATTCATGGTTTTGGGAAAATGCCATAAAATCTGACTAAAAAATTCCCGCCAAATAAGTTCATTCCAATAGGTTTCATTTTTCTGATGTATAGCTTTGAGCATTATCTCTCTTATAGAAACCGTACCAAACCGAAGATGCGGGCCTATCCTCGAAGTTCCCTCGTCCAGGGCAGGAAAGTTTCTGGTAGCTTCATAGTTTTCGAGAAGTTTTGAAGACCAATTAAATGCAGGCACTGTAATGGAAGAGCTCTCAAAGCCCATATCCTGCAGATCTTTCCATGGAAGGGCCTGGCTGCTGATAAGTTTATCGAAATAATCATCACTGGGAAAAGACCGGAGTGCTGTTTCCAAATCGAACTCAGATTTCCATTTGTTCTTATATGGAGTATAGACCACGTAAGGATCTCCATTGTCTTTGGTGATCTCGTCTTCTTCAAAAATCACCTGGTCCTTAAAAAGCTGTAGTTCAATATTTTCAGACCTGAGGAAATCTCCAATTTTTTTGTCTCGTTCAAGCGCATATGGCTCATAGTCTTTATTGGCATACACCGCACGAACATTATACCTGGAAGTTAATGAGCGAAATATTTCCAGGGGTCTACCATAGTATACCGCAATTGAACCCCTGGATCTACTTTCAAGGGTATGGCGTATGTTTTGAAGCGTTTTATGGATAAAACTGACCCTGGGATCATTGGGCCGAAGTCCCTGGAGGATTTCCCTGTCGAAGATAAAAATCGGCAAAACAGTTTCCCCTGAGCTTAAGGCAGCATGAAATCCCCGATTATCATGAAGTCGGAGGTCTCTTCTGAACCAGAATATCGCTGTGCTCTCTTTCAAATCATGATATATTCAAAGTAGATATACCGCCGTCGATCCCAAAGGTTTGGCCGGTGATCCAACTACCCGAATCTGACAGTAATAAAGCCGCCATCTGGGCGATATCCTCTGTACGGCCAACGCGTTTCAAGGGATGTCTTTCGGCCATCAACACTTTTTTACGATCGTTGTTCAGCAGGCGTGATGCCAGTGATGTGTCTACCAGTGAGGGTGCGATTACATTACAACGAATTTTAGGGGCATATTCTGCCGCCAGGGCACGCGCAAATCCCTCGACCGCTCCCTTGGCTGCTGCTATACTTGTATGAAAAGGCATTCCGGTACCAACGGCTACTGTACTGAAAAACACCATCGACGAACCCTCGGACATACGAGGCATAAGTTCTTTTAAAATATTTACCATGCTGAAAAAATTGATCTCCATATCTTCCCTGAAATTATCAGAAGATAACATTTTAAAAGGCTTAAGATTTATACTGCCCGGAAGGTAAACAAATCCGTGCACTACCTCCGGTATCGCTTCCATATCGATCTGATCGTTTTCCACATCAATTTCTATATGGGTCACCGGGAGTTGGGCAATAAGATCGTTTGTTCGTGAGGCTATAAATAGTTCATGATCTGCCATAAGGATTTTTGCAAGCTCCAAACCAATACCGTGGGAGCCTCCGATCATTAAGATGTTTTTATGTGAAGTCATATTATTATTATTCCAGATTTCACCGGTATTTATCCTATCAGTAAGGATTTAATACTGTGACGTTTGTCAATCTGAATTATTGAATACTAATTTTGTTTATCGATCCGGGTACAGATCCGAAAATTTCAATGAGCTTATCTGTTCTGTACTCGAAGATACGCTCTAGTTGGTTTTTTATAAACAACCGATGCATCAGTCGGCCAAGAAAACCCAGGGGTAATTTATAGTCGATTATATCTTCCATTACAACCCCATCTCCCTTTGGCAGGATAAAATGTTTGTGATGCCACAAGGAATAAGGACCAAATCGCTGTTCGTCTACAAAATACTCCCCCTGCTTCACATGTGTGATCTCTGTTACCCATCGCATCGCAATTCCCTTGAAGGGATATACCTTGTATTGTATGATCTGACCTGGGAACATCGGCCGATCTCCACCCGTTAGAATCTTAAAACCCATGTGCGGGGGTGTTATCACGCTAAGGTTAGCCGGACTTGAAAGAAATTCCCATGCCTGGCCTGTACTTATGGGTAGTTCCTGAAGGGAATGTAATCGATAGATTTTCACAATTCAAAAATACAAGCAGCTTTGTTTAATAAAAAATAATAATTGTTAAACAAATAATAAATCAAACGATGTGCAGCCCGATAGATCGGTATATAGTCGATAAAATTTGTTCCATTTCTGCTTATGTATTGTTATTTTTGATGATACTTCCCCTAATTAATTTTACCTAAGCAAGAAACCCCACATGAAAAGGTCAGGATTTTTATATTTCTTACTCTGGTTCACAGCCGTGGTTTCGGGTCAACAAACGGTTGTGCTTGAAGGCGCCCTGCCCGCTGTAGTTGGTGAGTCATCGGGATTGATCTACTACAATGGGAGTCTGATCACCCATAACGATTCAGGGAACCTGGCTGAACTATTCGAAATAGATGCCGTATCTCTTGAGGTGAAGCGAGTGGTTACCATAAGTAATGCTCAAAATATCGACTGGGAGGATATCACCCAGGATGACACATATATTTATATTGCTGATATCGGGAACATTAATGGCAATAGGAGAGATCTCGGGATATACCGGATCAGAAAGTCGGATTATGATAGTTCAGACAGTGTAATGGCCGAATGGATTGGTTTTAGCTATTCTGATCAGCAAAGCTTTCTGGCCACACCAAGATCGGATTGGGATGCCGAGGCATTGACGATGATCAGGGGTCAGTTAACCCTATTTACCAAACGTTGGAATAGTGGGGGCACTACAGCCTATACCATCCCCAATAGCCCGGGAGAGCACTCGGCTATGAATATTGGGACCTCTATGGTTAATGGACTGGTTAGCGCTGCCACCTATAATCCAGGTTCTAATGTTTTGTATCTCCTCGGTTATTCTCAGTTTTTGCAACCTTTTATGTTTCGATTCGGGGATCTGCCAGGTCCGTTGTCTTTTGGTGGAACCGGCCAGCAGATCAATTTGGATATCGGTTTCGGACAAGCAGAGGGCATTTGCTTCGTTGATTACAACACCTACTATATTTCTACCGAGCGTTTTGAAAATTCGAGCCCGCCTGTAGTTCTTGCGGCTAGTTTATTCAAATTGGAAACCGAAGACGATCTGGTAGAAACGCCGCCACCTGGCGAAGAAGAGCCTATGCCCGACCCAGAGCAGAATCCTGGTGAAGAACCACAAGAGAATCCTGAACCAGATCATGGTCTGGAAGATGAGCTGATCATTTTCCGGGAATTCGGATCATCTTTATTGAGGTATGTGTTAAATACAGAAGACGATGTTTTCGGCATGGCGATCTACGATGTTAAAGGCCGTCGAATACGCTATACTCCTGAAAGCGATATGGAAAAAGACGGGATCGATATCTCTACTTTAGGAAATTCTGTCTACTACCTGACGTTCTATCTGAGAACCAAAATCCTATCTAAGGCCTTCGTCTCAAACTGATTGAGAATCGTCATATTATTTAAGTATTTATTAACAATTGAGCACGAGGCTTATTTTTAGCTTTATACCAACTTATTAAACCTATTAACGATGAAAAAATTAACTATTCTTATTTGTGCTGTGCTAATGTCATTTTCAGCTTATTCACAGCTCGCTGTACCACAACCAAGCCCTGCTTCAAAACTGAAACAGACAGTAGGTCTAACCGAAGTAACTGTAAAGTATTCAAGACCTTCTATGCGAGGTAGGACGATCATGGGAGACCTGGTACCCTTTGACAAAATCTGGCGGACCGGAGCCAATGCCAGAACTTCCATCTCATTCTCCGACGACGTTACCTTTGGAGGTACCGAGGTAAAAGCAGGAACCTATGCAATTTTCACCAAACCAGGTGCTTCTTCATGGGAGGTATATCTTCATGATATTGAGAGCGGGTTCGGCATACCGCAGGAGCTCGATGCTAGCAAAGTGGTGGCCACGGCCACAGCAGAGGTACACAGTATGGAAATGCCAGTGGAAACCTTTACTATTACTATCGACGATCTGCATAACAATGGGGCAACCCTCGGCCTTATCTGGGAAAAAACCTATGTGGGAGTTCCTTTTGGAGTTCCAACTATGGCCAAGGCCGATAAAAGCATAGAAGCTGTCTTCGGCGGACCTTCAGGTAACGATTATTTCGCGGCGGCGAATTACTATTATTCTGAAAAACGTGATCTTGATAAAGCCAAAAAATGGATTGACAAGGCCGTAGCTTCGAACGACAAAGCATTCTGGATGATGCGCCAGCAGTCGTTGATATATGCTGCTCTTGGTGACAAGCCAGGTGCCATCAAAGCGGCCAAGAAGTCTTTGGAAGTCGCTGAAGCAGCCGGTAATGCAGATTATGTAAAAATGAATAAAGATTCTCTCAAAGAGTGGGGAGCGCTTTAGACAATTCTCTTTAATATAAAGATCAGAACCCTGGGGCTTGCTTCAGGGTTTTTTTATGACTTTAATGAAGGATGCCCGTGCATACGATCGAAGATCTCGACAAAAAACGCCAGTATAATCACCAGTGCACAGCCAAATGCGTTGAGCCAGAGATAGGACATCCAATCAAAATACCAACCGAAGATAACGACGATCTGCGTGATGATCGCTGAGATGAAAACCGCATTACCACGGATATACCTGAAGAAAAATGCCAGCAGGAAAATTCCGAGTACATTCCCATAAAAAATAGAACCGATGATATTTACCAGTTGAATAAGGTTATCGAACAAACTGGCTACGCAGGCTATGATAATCGCAATAATTCCCCAGATAAGCGTAAAAGTTTTAGAGGCCGTAACATAATGTTTAGGCGAATATTCCTTCTTTTGGTTACGTTTATAGAGGTCCAGGGCACTGATCGTCCCAAGGGCATTTAGTTCAGAGGCCGTAGAAGACATGGCCGCGGAAAGGATAACCGCTAAGAGCAATCCTACAAGTCCACGTGGAAGGAAATTTAAGATGAAGTGAATAAAAACGTAGTCTTTATCGTTGGTCTCGACATCTTCATCGGCTTTTGAAATCAAAGCTTTGGCCGAATCCCTATTCCTTTTTTCCTTTTCGTTAACTTCGAGTAATTTATTTTGTGCTTCTATGGTACTATCGTATTCTTTGAGATCTAGCGCAGCTGAAAACTGATTCTGTGCCATTTTTTTCTCATCTTCAATAGACTTATGATTTTCCTCGAGTATTTTATAATCGTCCGATAAGGTCGATTCGTGTATCGCATTGGTTGCCGCCGGATTAAAATTTAAAGGGGAGGGATTGTACTGATAAAAAACAAAAACCATTACCCCGACAAGTAATATGAAGAATTGCATAGGAATTTTTAGCAGGCCGTTAAAAATCAGGCCGAGTTGGCTTTCGCGTATCGATTTCCCTGACAGATAGCGTTGAACCTGACTTTGATCTGTTCCAAAGTAGGCAAGTGCCAGGAAGAATCCACCGGTTATACCGCTCCAAAATGTATATCGACTGCTGGTATTGAAATCAAAGTCAAGAATATTAAGTTTTCCACTTGCCCCGGCTACTTTTAGCGCCTTACTGAAGCTGATATCGGAGGGCAAATAACCCAGAATAAAGAAGAAGGCCATGAACATCCCGATAAAGATGATAAACATCTGTTGTTTTTGGGTTACATTCACCGCCTTGGTTCCTCCGGATACGGTATAGATGATTACCAGGATACCGATTATGATATTGAGCGTACGCAAATCCCACCCGAGAACTGCCGAGAGGATTATAGAAGGGGCAAAAATGGTGATTCCCGCTGCTAAACCCCTTTGGATAAGGAATAAGAAAGCAGCTAGTGTTCTGGTCTTGAGATCGAACCTTCGTTCCAGGAATTCGTAGGCCGTATAGACTTTCAAACGGTGATACAGTGGGATAAAAACGATGCAGATGACGATCATCGCAAGTGGCAATCCAAAGTAGAACTGTACGAAACCCATGCCATCGTGAAAGGCCTGACCCGGTGTAGAAAGAAAGGTGATGGCGCTGGCCTGGGTAGCCATTACCGACAGACCGATAGTCCACCATTTGGCTTGTTTACCTCCAAGAATATAATCATCTACGTTTTTACTTCCCCTGGTGCGCCAGACACCATATCCTACTATGAAAAGTAAAGTTCCTGTCAGGACCGACCAATCGAGTATGCTCATACTAGCTATAAGATGTCATTATCAAGTAAAAGATCACTATATACAGTGCATTGAGTATCAGCACCCAACTATATTGTCTTTTCCATTCGAAATCTGTTTCCATACTAGCCTTTTATGGGGTTTTCATTTTCTACACTCGATTTACCTATCGAAAGCATATTAGCAAATAATTTGTAAGCACCGGGAACGCCAGCAGGAAGTTCTCTGAAAAAGCTAAGCCCGGTATAGATATAATTTCCTTTGCCATAGGGTGCCACCAATAGACTGCCTTCAGCAGGTGCTTCTCCCTCGTCGTGCATCGAGAGGATTGGGGTAAATTCCTGACCCCATTCGTTCGGAAAATAAAGCCCTCGTTCCTGAACCCATCCCTCAAAATCTTCTTCTGATATAGAATTTGGGAAATTTACCAGGGGATGATCCCGGGCAATTATCTCCACAGCCGAATTTTCGTCGGTCACCCGTTCTCTGGAAATCGTAAGAGGGTAGGGAGCGATGTCTTGGAGTTGGGGAGCCCATCTTCCGGCAGTATTATACTGAATAATAAGATTTCCACCATTTTCGACATAGTCGAATAAAAATCGTTGTTTAAATTTTATGGATTCAAGCACGTTATATGCCCTGATACCCGTTACCACAGCATCATACCTATCGAGTGTCCCTGCTTCTATATCCAGGGGATCAATCATATGTACCTTATATCCGATTTGCTCAAGACTCTCCGGGACCTTGTCGCCCGCACCAACAATATAGCCGATGTGCTCGCCAGATTTTTCGATATTCAGTCGTACAACTTTAGCCATTGACTCTAATAGCACCGATTGTGCAGGAATATGGTCATAATCAATATTTACCAATTCCTTGCTGATCTCTCTGCCGTTTACACGTAATAAGGGATAAATGAAATCACTATCCTCGTTGTCGGGCGGTGTTACCTTAAAAACAATTACCTGCTGATCCCCTTTTTTCTGGATCTCTATCGGTTGAACAGGATTATCTACTTTCCAACCTTCGGGATATTGAAGGGCAACTTCACCCTTAAGACTGTCTTTATGTGCCGAAATGGTTAAGGGAATATCAAGGCTCCTGTTATCCGCAAAAACCAGAACCTTATCAGAAAAACTCGCCGTTGCCTTGGGAATAACAGAAAAGGGTTGATATAGTTCACCCTTATCAGGCCTGGAATATCTATGCACAACAGCCCGGTTTATATCCATATCGTAGCCGTTTATAGACAATTGAAATTGAGCCGTATAAGCACTCGGGTTTTCAGCTTTTCCAATCAACTCCAAATCCTCCACGGTGTACATGCCTTTTGTCCAGGGTTTTGACAACCAGTAATGATTGGAAAATTGAGCGTCGCTGGCAATAGGGAGATCAATTTTCAGCGTAAATTTCTCATTGTTTTTTAACTCCTGCCCGACTTGTTGGTAGCTTGCATCTCCCAGTCGTATTCCTTTCAATTTGATGTCGACCTCGCTCCGGTTTACCGCTTCAATATTGACTTCGGCCGAGCTACCCGGATATGCAGTAGCCGCTCCTGAAGAAGCTTCGAGGTAAAGCCCGCATAGGGCCGTTATTACCACCTGGAGTTCCGACTGTTTTATGCCACGCCAGTGTTCGTCATCAAGTTCGGTAATCAATTTATATGCCTGTAATAGTTGTGGTAAGTGCTTGGTTGGCTCTTTGAAATTAAAATTGTTTTCAACATCATATAAAATTTCGCCAATGGCCTCGCCTCCCTTCACCCGGGACCAACTGGTATCGATCCCCTCAAACAAAAGCTCCGGATCGGCCGGGAGATCCCCTTTGATCAGTTCAATATACTCTTCCTGAGTTCCTCGGGTTGATAGTCTTCCAAAACCCTGACAGAGGTGCTGACTGCTTGCTT
>JBDNAQ010000114.1:0-3379 GCA_039768345.1 Flavobacteriaceae bacterium | reverse complement strand
TTCCAAGATTGATTTTTTCTGCTTTATCGAATTTAATATCACGCACAAATTCCATATTCTTCCATAGATATGTGTTGCCCTTCAGCATATTGGTCATCTTCATCCTACGACTTAGTCGGTTTATTTCCTTTTCGGTGGCTTTTCTTTTTTCACCAAGCTTGCCGTATAGTTTTACGGCTGGATATTTGGAGAATTCTCCCTTAAACAAAGATTTTATCCAGAATATCCGCCCGCTATTTACACCTAGAAGACATACCCTGGGATTTGCTTTGGCATGGTCAGGTAATTTTGACGGAAATTTTTCAAAATAAAAGCCGGTTTGGTTGTTGTTCAGAAAGAGTGAGCCTATCGGTGTGACGGTCGGGTTGTTTTCCAAATCAACAGAGGCCACAGAAATATGGAAGTTCGAACTGAAACTCTTATTAAAATGCTTCCGTATTTTTTCCCAGTCAGTTTTAATGTCCATTTTTCCTATCGGCTGTTGGCCAATGATCCTTCTATAAAAACAAAAGCTTGTCTGGGTTTTAACAGACTGACATAAATGTACTAAAAAAGTACAAGCTTAGATGTCATAGGTTTTCCGATGATTTATGGTTAGATCTTGTTCAATTTTCTGAACGATAATTTTATAATAAAAAATATTTCTTTCCACTTTAAAAGCATTACTCTCTCTAATGCCAGATAAACTAAGAGACTCTGCTGGATTAATTCAGGTGTTTGCTCCAGTACTTTGGGCTGGTTTTCGTTCTGAATATCACATATTCTCTTTGATGGCTTTTCTCCAAAAGTAAAGCCCAAAGATCAGTGTTACCAGGGCGAACATTAAACCATATTCACCATACCAATGTTCCGATCCTGCCAATTGTGTGGTCAGAGGAGGATATATTTTCTGAATGTAAACATTGTTTACGGCATGAAAGATCACAGCTGGCCAAAGACTGTTCGATTTAAAAGCATAATAGGTCATCATAAAAGACATCGAGATAATGACAACAAAAAAAACTGCCATTTCCATAGCGATATTACTACCGTAATAAACGATTAGTGGCCAATGCCATGCCGCCCAGACAATGCCGCTGAACAGAGAGACCCCGGTAAACGAGAAAACCTTTCTTAATTCGTAAATAAAGAATCCGCGCCAACCGATTTCTTCTCCTAAAGTAGTTGCCATCGACCTTATTACGCCTATGGTTCCCAATAGAAAACCACCCACAACGGCCGCTGATACGGGACTCAAGGAGCCTATTCCCATTAACCCCAGTTCTTGAGCCCAGGCTAAAATATCTTCATTGCCTGCGACGCTCCCGAGTCCGAAAACCCAAATAAGCAGATAAGTTATAGACACATAAAGAGCAGGAATGAAGTAGGACAGACGAATATATTTCCAATGGGTCCAATTCCAGGGCAGAGAAGAAACAGATCGCCCTTTTAATTTTAGTGTTATGAATGCCGCCAGAGCAGGACACCACATAAGACCTCCGATATAGATACTTGAAGGATATAGGTTTACAATGGCATAGTGAAATAAAGCGCTGGTAGCGGTAACAATGGTCAGGAAAACAAAGATGGTTTTCCAGGCGTTCTTGCGTTCATCTCCTTTAATTAACATTTAATTCTTATCGGTTGGATATTAACAAGACGATGAGGTATTGAATTTGTAACGGAATTCTTGTATGACCAAACGGTTAATTAATAATCACCAATCACTATTTGTTTTTACATGGTATTCAGATCGACCTTGTATACGCCTCTTGAATCCATTCTTTCAGTTCCTGATCGATTTCAGCTACATCGTTCAATTGCACTCTGTGTGTGCACATAGTACCAAATGGACCTGAATTTTCAAGCCTTTCTGTCGTGGGTTTGTCTTTGAGTTTAAAGCCCAGATCGATCCTGGTTTTGGTAGCGGGTTTGATAAGAACAAATTGTCTTTTCCGTATTATACTTACACTTGTTTTCTTAGGCGTTATTGTGATATCGGGTCCGAGTGTTTTTATAAAGGATATCAGTTGTTGATACAGCGGTAACAAGGCTTCCTTGCCCTTGTATTGATCGCTGACAAGATTTTTACCAGAAGTATCCTCTTTTTTAGAGAGCGATACAATAGTATTCGCAAATCCATGCGTAACCTGGTGTTCGGTCTTTAAGAATTTTACCGCTTCCGAATGTTTAGCGAATGATTTTTCTTTTAAGATGCCTATCCATTCGTTTAATGATTTCCCAGTCTTAGATGGCATGTTATCGATCATTGTTTGAAGGGCTTTCTCCATTGTTTCTGTTTTTTAAATGATATGTAATACGATCTAAGATAATAAACCTTGTACGAACTATTTGAAAGCAGGGGAGGGGATTAGGGGAACATGGTTAAGCATCACCAAGGCTCGATTTTGTTGTCGTATTCAATCATAGTTGCCTGATTATTTTACATGGATTGCCGTAGGCCAGCACATTGTCTGGTATATTTTTGGTCACCACACTTCCGGCCCCGATAGTTACATTATTTCCAATAGTCACACCCGGAAAAACAACAGAATTACCTCCAATCCAAACATTATCACCTATAGTTACTGGTTTTGATGAGGTAATATAATGCGATTTATTACCGGCCTCAACTATTCTCTCAGAAGCTTTTAAGGGATGTGTTGCGGTATAGATTTGGACATTAGGAGCGATGAGTCCGTTTTTACCTATCTCAATAGTATTGTTATCTAAAAAAATACAAGTTGTATTGATGAAAGTATTCTCGCCAATGGCAATATTTTCTCCATAGTCGCAGTAAAACGGGGGTTCTATCCAGACACCTGCCCCTTTAAAACGAAATAGATCGCTTAGGATCTGGTCGCGTTCCTTTAGGAGTACGGAATCGAGCTGATTGTATTCTTTTAATAGCTTTCGTGCCCTATGGTACATCCGTATCAATTCAGGATCTCTGGAAAGATAGGATTCTCCATTAAGCATTTTTTCTTTCTCGGTCATATGATATATTCTGAGGTGATCCAGGGTAACGATTAATCCAAAGGTCAGCCAGTTTTTTCTACTTATCGGACCAGACCGCCAGTTCATTTCCGCTGGGGTCTTTAAAATGAAATCTTTTTCCCCCGGGAAAGGAAAAAATATCTTTTACGATATTTCCGCCAGTCTCGATCACCCTGGGCATAAGAGTATCAAGATCTTCATGATATAGAACGATAAGAGCACCATTGGAAATCGCGCTTGCTGTTTTTTCGAACCCACCGGCAATGCCGCTTTCCTCAAAAGAGCAATAAGTAGGTCCATAATCGGTAAACTTCCAACCAAAAAGCTTTGTGTAGAAGTCTTTGATGATCTCCAGATCATTCGCCTTAAATTCGATATAATCTATATGATTGTTCTTCATAAT
>JBDNAQ010000113.1:0-5898 GCA_039768345.1 Flavobacteriaceae bacterium | reverse complement strand
TACCTTAATATTTTCTTTTTCTATGGATTCAAGGGTCTCATAATAATCACTAACCATCATATAGGTATTGATCACCGTGGATTCATTGCCTATTCTAGACCGGATCCCTATTACGGATCGTTCGATTTTTGCCGCACTGATGATGCACCCTTCGGCGATGACCGCATGGTTCATTGTGGTGCCCGATAATTTCGAGGTGGGAAGCATTCTTGCACGGGTATAAATTCTCCGACTCTTGTCGAAGAGATCAAATTCCGGAATATTATCAGTCAGTCCGATGTTAGCCTCGAAAAACGAATCGATATTCCCAATATCCGTCCAGTAGCCCTCATACTGATAACTGAGCGTTTTGTGTTTGTCGATAGACTGTGGAATGATCTCCTTGCCGAAGTCGATCGTGTCAGGTTCGTTCATGAGTTTTATCAACAAATCCCGATTAAAGACATATATACCCATCGACGCCAGGTAATATCTTTCCTGGGCTTTCATCTCATCACTCACCTCTGATTTCCAGTTGAGTATTTCTTTGGCATCCGGTTTTTCGGTAAAAGAGGTGATCACATTATTTTCATCGCTTTTCAGTATACCAAAGGCAGTACCATCTTTTGCATGGACCGGCAAAGTGGCTATGGAGATCTCCGCGTTACTTTCAATATGAGCGTTGATCATCTTGGTATAGTCCATCTGATAGAGTTGATCGCCCGACAAGATCAGTGCATATTTGAAATCGTGATTTAAAAAATGGTGCATGCTCTTCCTTACAGCATCTGCGGTTCCCTGGAACCAGTCTTTACTGGCGATGGTTTGTTCTGCAGCCAATACATCCACAAAAGCAGAACTGAAAAAACTAAAATGGTAGGTGTTCTTGATATGCTTATTCAGCGAGGCAGAATTGAACATGGTTAAGACAAACATGCGCTTTATTTCGGAATTGATACAATTGGAAATGGGGATATCCACCAAGCGGTACTTTCCGGCAATGGGCACGGCGGGTTTTGATCGTTGCGCGGTTAACGGGTATAATCTGGAACCTTGCCCGCCGCCTAATATGATGGCTAATGTATCTAGATTTATCATGGAATTTATATTAGGGATTTATACAATTGCTCAACCTGGATGGCAATAGCCTTCCAGTCGAAATAGGTTTCTACGCGCTGCCTTCCTTTTTTTGCCATTCGCGCTCTCAGCTCAGGATCGCGCATCAGCTGATTGACGCCATCAGCCAGATCTTTCGAAAATTTATCAGGGTCAACTGGTTCAAACGGGGCTTCATTCTGCTGGGTCACCGGAACCAGTATTCCGGTTTCTCCGTCGACCACCACTTCCTTAATACCACCAACTGCACTGGCCACAACCGCGGTACCACAGGCCATGGCTTCGATATTGATGATCCCGAAAGGCTCATAAATAGAAGGGCAGCAGAATACAGAGGCATGCGAATACATTTGTATGATATCTTTTTTCTCCAGCATTTCGGAGATCCAGACTATATGGTCTCGGCTCCGGCTTACTTCGTCTACACATTCTTTCATCTCCCTGCCGATCTCCTCAGTGTCTGGCGCACCGGCACATAAGACTACTTGTGTATCAGGGTCCATATATTTTATGGCATTTACTAAATGTATGATCCCTTTTTGGCGGGTAATCCGCCCGACAAACAAAACAAAGGGTCTTGATGGGTCAACCCCGTATTTTTCTAAGGCTGAAGTATTTTCGGTGTGTACATATTCCTCCAGGTTGATGCCGTTATAGATAACATGTATTTTGCTTTTATCAACATCAAAGTGCTTTATCACATCCGCTTTGGTTTCCTTGGAAACGGCGATGATAGCATCCGCCGATTCGATGGCGGTTTTCTCTATCCAGGAAGAAGCCTCGTAACCCCGGCCAAGCTGCTCCCGTTTCCAGGGGCGTAATGGCTCCAATGAATGCGTGGTAACCACCAGGGGGAGTCCGTACAGCAGTTTCGAAACGATACCGGCAAATTGAGCATACCAGGTATGGCAGTGGACGATGTCTGCATTGGCATTTTCGGCATTCATCGAAAGACAGGTACTCAGAGTATTGAGGACCGGTTTCAATTTGCCGTCGGATTCGTCAAAATCGGGGTTCTTAAAGGAAAATCCTTTTACCGTCAGATTATCGGCGCTTGTCTCCTGGTCTCCAAACGACCGCACCTCCACTTCCATAAGTCTTGCCAGTTCATTGGCCAGATATTCAACATGAACCCCAGCCCCGCCATAAACGTAAGGAGGAAATTCCCTTGTATAAAAAAGTACTTTCATAAGTATCTACAGTTCCGGGTTTAATGATTATACTACGATTGGCCAGCCGCGTTCCAACAGGAAAAATTACCCGTAGTCAAAGAACCTAAAATATATTAAAAAAAACAGTTCTTTCCACTGAAATTTTAAACTTAATTCACAGATCAAAAATCCTTACCGGATGCGATCCCGCCAGTTGCATTGACTGCTTTAAGACGTATTAGTCAGATTTCTGCCCTTTAGGTTGAATTGCACCATGTTTCTTGGTAATTAACGGCGGACATACGTCTTTAGAGGGATCAAATCTTTAATCATCATAACCTCATTCGATACATTTTTAGATCTATGGCGTCTTATAAATAGTTTCGGGTTTTGGGTTTTGGGTTTTATGTTAATGGGTCAGTGTGAAATAAATAACCCGAAACTCAAAACCCAAAACCCAAAACCTAAAACAAACTTTTCCTGCAATAGATTAATAAGTCTTCGTCTATAAAGATGAAGGGCCTGATCAAAGGGCGATTTAATGACAGAGAGCAACGACAACCATAATAAACTAATACGTTTTTTCGACGCGGAGTACCAGGCCCTTAGAGCTTTTGTGAATTCGAGAGTAGGGGATGCCGCGGATCGGGATGCGGAGGATATACTGCAGGATGTAGCCTTAAAACTGTTTTCTCGCGTAGACCATTTAAGCCCCATCGACAACATTGCCGGTTTCGTCTATAGGTCCGTAAGGAATAAGATAATCGATACGATGCGGACAAAAAAACAGCGACTGGATTTAGACGAAACAATGGAAGGTCCTGTTGCCGAACTGGCCGAACTTTTCTACGGGGAAGGGGCGTATGCAGACGCCGATGATCTGAAAGAGATCCTTAAAGAAGCTTTATTGAAACTGAAACCCGAGTACAGAGAAGTGATCATGGCCGTCGATTTTGAGAATATCAGTTACAGGCATCTCTCTCTCGAGACCGGAATTCCTCAGGGAACATTGATGTCCCGGAGGCACAGGGCGCTGTCACAGTTATTAAAAGAATTAGAAAACAAGAAAAAAAGCAAATATTAAAATTATGACAAACAAAGAAATTCACGAAGCCAGAATTGAAGGCTATGTAGAGCGAAAGATAAAAAAGATAGTCAAGGTCATATTCATCGTGATCTTCGGTGCAATAGCCATTGTCGCCCTGGCATTGCTGTTTGGGTATGTGGTGATGCTGCTGTGGAATTGGCTTCTTCCCGCCATTTTTGGATTAGGAGTAATTAGCTTCTGGCAGGCTGTAGGCATCGTGATCCTGGCTAAGCTCCTTTTCGGTGGATTTGGAGGTGGAGGCAGCCGGTCCGGACGTCGAAAAAAGAATCTGGAAAAAAGGCTCAAGCACAGGCTCAGGGAACGATGCTCTGAAACGGGTATAAAAGAATGGAGAATGTACGACCAGTACTGGGAGGAGGAAGGAAAGGAGGCATATCAGGCCTTTATCGAACGAAAGGTTTCAGGGGAGGAAGGAAGTGATAAGTGATAAGTGATAAGTGATAAGTGTCGTAGTGAAACGAAGATCCCTGCCCGATGGCAAGGCAGGCTGACCTGAGCGAAGCGATGCGTCAGGGAAAGTTGAGAGTGATAAGAGAAAAGTGATAAGTGATTAGTGTCGCAGTGAAACGAAGATCCCTGCCCGATGGCAAGGCGGGCTCGAAGTGACAACTGCCAACTGTGACCGCCTACTGCCTACTGTGACTGCCTACTGCAAACTGGATTGTTTCCATCTTCCGACTTCGGACTTCCAACTTTTTCTTCTAATTTCGGGGTTTTATCAACCAGTACTCTAGCCTGAATGGATTCCCGGAAGGAATTAGCCCTTATTATAGCTGCATTTTTCTCGATCTATGTGATCTGGGGATCTACCTATTTACTTAACAAGATCGCTGTGGCAGAACTCGAGCCGCTTATGTTGGCCGGGTTTCGTTTTACGACAGCCGGACTGCTGATATTCCTCATAAGCCTGGCTTTAAGACAGAGCCTGAGAATAAGCTGGAAGCAATTACTTAATACGATTCTCGCGGGCTTCCTGTTTCTGAGTTTCGGGAACGGGATCGTGGTCTGGGCGCTGAAATTTGTGGATAGCAATTTTGCAGCCCTCGAGATCTCCGCGCAGCCGCTTGTTATTCTTTTGATGATGTGGATACTGCAGGGGCGCAAGATAAGGCCGATGTCATTGGTCGGAGTAGGATTGGGCATTATTGGTATCTATCTCCTGGTGAGCCAAAAGTCTATCCTGCAACAGGAAAACAGCTGGCTGGGGATACTGATGATCTTTTCGGCCATGCTCGCCTGGGCCTATGGCAGCCTCTTCGTAGGCAGGGCGGATTTTCCCAAAAACTATTTTGTGAATACCGGTTACCAGATGTTTACAGGTGGGATTATGCTGATGATATTTAGCCTTCTGTTCGGGGAAAAATGGATACTGCCCGATCAATGGGCCACCGAAACTCTATGGGCCATGGGGCTGCTTGTGATTTTTGGCAGTATCGTCGCCTTTACCTCATTTAACTTCCTGCTCACTCGGGTATCACCCGAAAAAGTGGCCACCAACACTTATGTGAACCCTATCGTAGCCATGTTCCTCGGCTGGTATTTCTTAAATGAGCGCATTACGGTTCAATCGATCATCGCTGCAATCATCCTGCTTACCGGGGTATATTTTATCAATACCAAAAGTGGCTTTACCGGACTAAGGAGATGGTGGAGACGCGGGGTATGATGAATAATGGAGAATGGATAATGGATAATGGAAAGTTGTCGTAGCGTAGCGAAGATGCCTGCCCTATGGCAAGGCGAGCTGACCTGAGCAAAGCGATGCGGCAGTAAAAGTGAAAAGTTAAAAGTGAAAAGTTGGAAATCCTGACAAGCTATGCTTCGTCAGGGTGGGAAGTTGCGAGTGGGAAGTTGGGAGTGGGAAGTTGGCAGTAAGCGGTATACAGTTTATGATTCAGTATTCCACTTTAAACCCAAATTATCCACCATCCAACTTCCATCACCCATCACCCATCTCCTTTCACCCAACCTCCTTCATCCATCATCCTTCATCCAACCTCCATCACCCATCATCCATCACCCATCATCCAAGCTCCATCAGAGATTAATGATCAGATACCAGACGGCCATGATAAAGAGAAATAACAGCCCCATGGCGAGCAGGTAGATCGATTTATTAACGCTTTTGAATTTCATGGCCGCGATTTTGGAATTGATATAGATCTGCTGGCCGAGCTGGTCGAAGAGTTCTACTTCATCGAGGCTGATATTATAGAAGGTTTTCGAGAATTCCTTGATGCTGCCGTATTTGGTGATCACGTCCTGGAAGAAAAAAATATTCTTGTCGAACTTTGTCTCCATCCTGGGCATAAAACAGCGGATACTAAAATATATAGAGCCAACTGTGGAGATCACCCATAGGGCCAGCGGCACATAGATCAACCCATGTCTGCCTGCCTCGTCGAGCAACATATCTACATTCTGATAGATAAGGTTTAAAAGGATACCATAAAAAGAAAGGATAAGTCCGGCTTTGATCTCAGAAGCCCGGATGAGTGAAAAAACGTAGTTGATGCTGCCCCAATAATGGTCTACCAGTTCTTC
>JBDNAQ010000112.1:0-5545 GCA_039768345.1 Flavobacteriaceae bacterium | reverse complement strand
TGAGCGGTCCCGTAAAATCCTGTCGTGTCATTACAGACTATGGGAAGGAAGACTTTGAATTTAATAGCGAGGGGTTTCTTACAAAGTCTACGACCCGCTATTCGGGCAATGACTATGATGTTAGTTATTATAAATATGAGGACAACCGACTCACCGAGCGCAGGGATGAACGATACCAGGACGGTCGTTTTGATGAGGTCACCTCAATGGCGCATTTTTATGAGTATGATTCTTTACCCGAACCGAGAATAACCGAAAAGATACTATCCTACAACAAAGAATTTCAGGAGCAGTACGAATACTTTTATAATACCAAAGGCCAACTGATACGATTACTCCGTTCACATGCCGATGGTGTAGACGAAACGCTTGTAGAATATACCACCTATAAGGATGAACAAACGGTATCCTACATTTTGAATGGCTTGCTGCAGAAGACCATCAGGACTTCTTATAAGAAACAAAAAGGAGGGGAGAGGGTTAAAATTTTGCTTACGAAGGAATTTATCGAAGGCATTCCCGAGAAAGCTACCGAACAGATTATCAACGAAAAAGATCAGGTAGTCTCAGCACTAGAGTTTGCATACAGCAGTAAAGAGAAATCTTTTGTCCCTCTTGAGAAAAAGGAATTTACCTATGATATTCAGAATAAGCTGGAATCGGTAACATCGTCTATTGACAAGGAAGAAGCCAAAGAAGAATATCTATATCAATTCGATGGTAACGATGAGGGAAACTGGGTAAAGAAGATCATTACACCTGAAAACAGCTATACCACCAGGGTGATTGAATATTACGATCCTATTAAGCAGGAAGAGGAATGATCATTTATCTGTGCTTGACTCTAACAGGTCCCATCGATTGCCATAAAGATCTTTAAAGACAGCCACTACTCCGTAGGGTTCAGTTCTCGGCTCTTCCAGAAACTCTATTCCCGCAGACCTCATTGCTTTGTAATCCCTGCGAAAGTCGTCCGTATGTAGAAAAAGGAAAACCCGGTCACCGCTTTGTTGCCCAATCTGTGCATACTGCACAGAATTACTGGCTTTAGCTAACAACAAAGAGGAGCTGTTTCCTCCTTCAGGCCGCACTACCACCCATCGTTTACCATCGTCCAGAACCGTGTCTTCTGCCAATTGAAAATTCATTTTATCGGTATAAAAGGAGATGGCTTCTTCGTATTCCTTTACCAGGAGGGTGATCATGGCCAATCGTTGTTTCATATTGTCTTTGTTAAGGATTAAGGGGCCGATTCCCATTCTTTTTTCAGGATCCCATAACAGCAGGTATTCCTTTTATATCCATCGAGTAGATAAACATTTTCCCTAAGCACACCTTCCAGTACTGCACCTAGTTTCTCAACCGCTTTTCTCGACCTCATATTCCGTTCATCTATTCTGAATTCCACCTTTTCAAAACCCAACTCATCAAAGGCGTGGTTGAGCATAAGATGCTTCATAGCCGTATTGAGTCCTGTACCATGAAATGCCCTTCCAATCCAGGTAGAACCTATCTCTGCCACTTTATTAATTCTGTCGATATTCATATAGCGTGTACAGCCCGCATACACTTTTGTTCGCTTATCGAAGATGGCAAAGGGTATGGCATTTCCGTCGGCCTGATCGCTCAACGCTTTTGCAATATAGTCCCGTAAAGTATCAGGCTGTTCTATATCTGAAGGGGAGTACTGCACCAGTTTTTCTTCCATGGCAATGGGCAACAACAAGGATGTATGTGCCATTTCAAGCGGTTCGAGTCTTACCAGTGTGTTTTTAAGCGTTTTCATGTCAGGGCCCAACAATATTTTCAATGATAGCCGGACTTATAATATGTCCGCCTTCAAAAACCATTTTTCGAGCTTTGTGTTGAAAAACCCTATATAATTTTTCCTCCTCCCGCTTTAATCTTTCCGGACTTAAATACGGATCGTGGTCCCCGTGAACCATAAGTATATCTGTATCCCCAGCCAGGAAGTCGAAATCTTCCCTGCGAAGTTCCTCTGGAAGTCCTCCGGCATAAAGGACTAATTTCCGACAGTTAATTTTGCGTTTTGCTACCCACCTGCTGGCAATGGAAACACCTTGTGAAAAACCCAAAACTATCATGTTGAGATCTTCCGGTAATGATAAATGGTCGAAAACAGCATCGAGGTACGATAAATTGTTTAACATTTCACCTTCTGTCTGTTCTCGGGTGAGCCAACTCGCCCCGATTCTTGAAAACCGGTCATCAAGGTAGTATTTAGATGGCGCCTGTGGGGCGATAACAAAATTTTCGTTTTTAGGAATTCCTTGAAAATTTTTCAAAAAATACCGACTGAGGAATCCCATCCCATGAAATACAATCCAGATATTCTGAGTGGAATCGCTCAGGGTGTTGAGGGTGTCATAAGTGTTGACGGTGGTATAACTTACCTTGTTTACCACACTGGTCAAATTATCCATTTCTGATCGGGTTTTAGCCGCTGTGCCGGCAAGTTAGTTATTAATCCTGTTGGGTTTAAAGAATTACAACAATGCAAAGGATCATCTCTTATCATTGATGCACCTGCTCTTTATGCATAATGCTTACTTTTACACAAATCTTTTTACATGGATGAATTCAAAGAAAAAATACTGAAAATCTGCAATGATACCCGTAAAGGCACATTGATGGAGACCCTTGATATTGAATATACAGATGTTGGCGAGAATTACCTGGTGGCCAAAATGCCAGTCGGGCCTAAAGTATTTCAACCCGATGGTGTCTTACATGGGGGTGCTACTGTAGCCCTGGCTGAAAGTGTTGGCAGTGCGGCCTCATACGTATTTCTCGACGGTCAAAAGTATTTTGTTCGTGGTATAGAGATCTCGGCAAACCATGTTCGCAGTATTAAAGAAGGTGAAGTTTTTGCACGGGCCACCATCATGCATAAAGGAAGGACAACACAACTTTGGGATATACGTATAACCGATGCCGAACAGAACCTGATCTCACTTTGTAAATTAACCACAATCGCTTTAGCCCGATCCTGAAGATGGCCGTTGATCTGTTCGAAATAGCAAGGGAACAATTAAGTCTTTATAATCCCTTTGTTCTTTACAGAAAACCTTCTTCAAGACAATTAAGGCTACTGATCCAATCTGGCTCCGGGCTAAACTCTATACGTTCTTATAATGAAAGCGGATTCGTTATGGCACCTTTCGATCCGGATAGGTCGCCCATCTATCTTAAGCCCGATAGGATATTCCTAGCCGATAACTACGTCCCAAAGCCATCTTACCGAAGGGAAATTTCCATTGTTGACGATAATAAGGAAGCAAGAAACAAGCACATATCCTTAGTTTCAAAGGTTTTGGAGGAAATAAACTCAGGACCTCTGAACAAAGTCGTTGTTAGTCGTAAAATTGAAATTCCATTAACGACAAACCCTCTGGACGGTTTCAATAATTTATTGATCGAGCATCCTGAAGCCTTCTGTTATTTTTGGTACCATCCTATAACCGGTATTTGGACAGGAGCTACCCCAGAATTGTTTTTGTCGAAGAAAAAGGATCAGATTTCGACCTACTCCTTGGCAGGGACCAAAGCCATAGAGAATGATATACCACCAAACTGGTCGGACAAGGAAAAGGAAGAGCAGCGATATGTTACAGATTTCATCGTGGAGCAATTATCGTTAGCAGGACTTGAACCTGTGCCTTCAGCCACCATTGCGATCAGGGCAGGCCAGCTTTGGCATCTAAGGACCGAAATAAAGGCCGAATTGGTCGGACAAAATATCGAAGGCATAATATCAAAGTTACATCCAAGCCCGGCGGTTTGTGGATCGCCAAAAGATAAAGCCGGTACATTTCTTATAAAATGTGAGGATTACGATCGAGAGTTCTATTCTGGTTATT
Organism: Flavobacteriaceae bacterium; assembly: GCA_039768345.1. Taxonomy (GTDB): domain Bacteria; phylum Bacteroidota; class Bacteroidia; order Flavobacteriales; family Flavobacteriaceae; genus JAHEJJ01. Next base: position 1,664 of record JBDNAQ010000112.1, on the reverse strand, counting down.
TGGGTGAATTCAATTTAACAGAATCCGGGGAATTCGATTTATTTGTAAATCTTCGCTGTATGGCCTGGTCAAATGGGCTGGCAAAGGTTTATGTTGGTGGCGGTATCACTTCACGGTCGATTCCTGAAGACGAATGGCTGGAGACGGAATATAAAAGCAAGACAATTATCAATGCCCTGTTTAATTATCAGGAATGATTGGGACAGCTGCATTCTTGATCGTATTTTTGCACCGCATATGAAATACTCCGAAATTCCAACTGCTCAGGCCGTGATCTATCACTGCAAAGCAAAGGGTATAGATAATATCGTGATTTCTCCCGGTTCCAGGAATGCGCCCCTTATACTGGGTTTTACACTGGATCCGTTTTTTAAATGCTATAGTATTGTTGATGAACGCAGCGCTGCTTTTTTTGCCTTAGGGATCGCTCAACAACTCAAGAGGCCCGTGGTTTTACTATGTACCTCGGGAAGCGCACTTTTGAATTACTATCCGGCAGTGGCCGAAGCGTATTACAGCGATATTCCCCTGGTGGTGATTTCGGCAGACAGGCCCTCTTACAAGATTGATATTGGCGACGGACAGACTATTAGACAAGACGGAGTATTTGATCGTCATATAGGCTATGCTGCCCATTTGAAACAGGACGTTGTACACGCTACCTCAGAACTGGAGTCCTGGGGCGTTCTCGACAAGGATATAGATCCTGATGTTTTAAGCCGTTCTCAGGACAAGGTAATTAGGTTTAACGAACGTGAATTGATCCTGGCCTTGAAAATGGCTGATGAGCAAAATGGTCCGGTACACATCAATATACCTTTTGAAGAGCCACTCTATGGCCTGACGGATAAGTCGGGCTATACCCCGCAAACAAGGGCTATTAAAAATGCGACGGGCGAGGCAAGAGAATCGTCTCTGGAAAAACTGACAGAAACCTGGAATACAAGTGCGAAGAAACTTATCATAATCGGGGTCCTATCTCCCGGATCACTCAGCAAAGAGATAATTGAAAGCTGGGCAAATGATCCATCGATCGCTGTTTTGACCGAAACGACTTCCAACCTGGCTCATCCGAATTTCATCAACAGCATCGATAGTATTATCGCTCCCGCAGAACTGGCCGAACAACATTCCGAATTCTTTGAACTAAGCAAACCCGACCTTTTACTCACTATAGGCGGACTAATTGTTTCGAAAAAAATAAAGGCATTCCTTCGGCGTTGGAAACCACAACAACATTGGCATATACATGAAAAAAAGTCATTAAATACTTTTAATGCCCTAAGTGAGCACATCAAAGAGAAACCTGATGATTTCTTCAAACGATTTAATCCGGCAACAACTAAAATTAGAAGTGATTATAGTGATCTTTGGCAAAATGCCGATCGTCAACAGCTAGAATTGCGCGAATCTTATTTGCAAAGTATTCCCTTTTCCGATCTAAAGGCTTTTGATGCTATATTTAGATCTATCCCTCCGAACTATCAGCTTCAGCTGGCCAACAGTTCAACCATTCGTTATTCACAGCTGTTCGATCTCGATCCGTCGCTCAGGGTTTTTTGCAACAGAGGTACCAGTGGAATAGATGGAAGTACTTCTACGGCAGTTGGAGCATCACTTTATAGTGAGTCATCTACCTTATTGATTAGTGGCGACTTAAGTTT
>JBDNAQ010000111.1:0-4996 GCA_039768345.1 Flavobacteriaceae bacterium | reverse complement strand
CTGTAAATGCAACTGGCTGGCCTTTCAGCCCAGACGCTTTTAAACAACAAAACCCGATCAAATAAATTTGTCGGGTCTTTTTATGCTTAAAATCGCAAAACAGTTGCGCTTAATCGTGGAGCCGGGGAGAATCGAACTCCCGTCCAAACAAGCAATTACAATGCTTTCTACATGCTTAGTTTTTGTTCGGTTTTCGATGTGTAACTGACCAAAAACAGCCTATTACACACTTAGCTTCTTAAGGTTTACATCGTTACCGAAGCCATAACAACGCTATGTTGACTTTTATGGTGCCCCTATAAAGATCGCCGTCAACAAGAGCTATCCAGGGACATCTCGCTTCTCTGCCTTGCAGAGACGAGGCTAAATCCTACTATAATTCGGATTAAGCGGCAAGAGCGTAGTTATTATCGCCATTTAAAAGTGTGAGTCATGAGATTTACGAGCTTTATCCCAGCGCTCGACATGCTTACATCGCCATTGGTCTCGCTGTCAAAACCAGTCGGCCCCGGTGAACCAGATATGCTGTGCATATCGTTTGTGAACTGCCCTGAAGTGTACCCATTTATGCGCTCTACTTCAGTGCATCCTACTTTTAGTTCGTTTTCAAAGATCGTTTCCGAGCGTTTCCTGACCACTCATTTTATTCGCTCAGGATCGGGCTTTCGGTAGTCGCTTCTTTCTTTTCCGCTTCAAACGGTAAACCAAGAGAGCTCCAACAATACCTCAATCCCTAACGCGACTTACAAAGTTACTTGAATAATTGGGTTTATCATCCGAAATTTTGGACTTCAAGGATTTGCCCAAGTTTTCAATTCCATGTATTTTCGAGCAAATTTTATACCAAATCAATCCTATGCATTTCGGAATCATCCAGGAGCGAAAAACCCCACCAGACCGGCGGGTAGTGCTTTCTCCAAAGGCCTGTCAAACTGTCTTAAATTCCTTTGATGAGGCTCAGATAACCGTAGAACCGTCTTCAATAAGGGTCTTTTCAGACCAGGAATACAAGCAGGCCGGAATACGTGTAGCATCCGATATGGAGGATTGTGATGTGCTGCTGGGCGTAAAAGAAGTACCCATAGATGCCCTGATCCCAAATAAAAAATATTTTTTCTTCTCCCATACCATCAAAAAACAAGCCTATAACCGGGATTTACTCCTTGCTGTTCTGGAAAAAAATATCGAACTATACGACCATGAAGTCATCACCAATCCGAATGGTATCCGACTGGTCGCTTTCGGACGCTTTGCCGGCATCGTTGGGGCCTATAACGGTATTCGTGCATTCGGACTCAAGTCTGGTGACTTCAATATCCCTAAAGCTGCTGAAATCCGCGACCGCATAGAACTAATTAAACAGCTGCAAGGGGTTAAGTTGCCTGGAATCAAGATCTTGCTTACCGGCAAAGGGAGAGTAGGGAACGGGGCTAAGGAAATGCTCGACGGTATGGGCCAGAAAGAGGTTGGGGTGGAAGAATACCTTCACAGTGATTTCCAGGAGGCGGTATACTGCCAGATCGATGTGCTCGATTACAACAAGCGCAAGGATGGCAAGGTCCTGGACGAAAACGATTTCTTCCGGAACGCGGAAGATTACGAGTCTACCTTTATGCGATTTGCCGCGGTAACCGATCTCTATATGGCCGGTCACTTTTACGGGCAGGGAGCTCCTTATCTCTTTACCCGAGAGGATGCTAAAAAACCCGAATTCAATATCAGCCTCGTTGCAGATATCAGCTGCGACGTCGACGGCCCCGTGGCGTCTACCATCCGTGCTTCTTCCATTGAAGCCCCTGTTTATGGCTATGACCCCATCAGCGAAAAAGAGGTGGATTTTTATTCACCCGATGCTATCGGAGTCATGGCGGTAGACAACCTACCGGCTGAACTTCCCAGAGATTCCAGCAGCGGTTTTGGCGAGGCCTTTGTACGACATGTGATCCCCGCTTTTTTTAACGGAGATCAGGATGGAATTCTGGAAAGGGCCTTGATGACAAAAGATGGCAAGCTGACACCGCGATACGAATACCTGCAAGACTATGTAGATGGGGCTGCAGATTAGTATTGGAGAATACTGGCGCGGATGCCATCAAAAACCTAGATTCCGATAATAGCCAAAATCATAGAAGAATTTTTGTACCTTACCTTACTGCCAACCATTGATTCAATATGAAATTTAATTGGAATTCGGTTCACGAAATCGATGATACCGTCAGGAAGTTCTGTATAGACCTGGAATATAAACTCCGGCCAAAAATCACTTATTTTCTGATGGCCCATCTCGAAAATGAATGTTGTGGAGACTTCTCTTGTTTTCACTTCGATATTGACCTTGAAAAACAAAATATCACCATTGCACGGCCCACGCCATTGAAATTCAAAAGAAAAATTTCCGCTGAGTTCGATCGTATAATCAACCAAAACTTTATCAGTGAACAGCTCGCTGTTTTAAAAGCTGGTTAAGGAATAAGGTTTTTTCCCCAGTAGTTTTCCGTTAGTCTTTATGGATGATTGGGATTTTCGATCTTGAATTTTAGAATAGGTCTGTAATCCATGAAGACGGTTAAAGAGTGAAACCTCTTCCTGAATCTTTTTTTTAGTTTGATCACCGATACGTAGGGCTTGTCGTCTGCTTTTTTGATATCCATTTTTTTCAGGTTCAGGGAGCCGTCTATACTGTAATGCATATTGCTGATATCGGGCAATTGGTCGAACATGATAAGGTATTCGTTGTATTCAGCAAGACTGATCACCCCGCTGGTTTTTGGTGAAAGCTCTACATCACGATAGAAATATTCAGGAAAAAAACTGGGCTGTTTTTTGAAACTAACCGCACCGACCGGTTTTTCCAGTAATTGCCAGGCCGGATTGACCGGCAGGTGGCTTTTGATAAAATCTTCAGGCTCAGGAAAAAAGAATTGATCTTGATAATAACCGATTAAAGAACTAAAGCTACGGCCCGACCGCCCTACTGCCCAGGTAGCGTCCACCAGCTTCCATTCGCCTTCAATCTGAACCACATTCCACGAGTGATTTTTTAAATGGTATTCTCCGTTGTGATCTCTGATATCGGTTTTGGTAAGACCGAGAATGATCTCAGAAGGAATTTTAAACTGATTACACAATTCTTTGAGAATCAGGGAATAATCCAAACAAACACCTAGTCTGTAGAGGAAGGAATGGTCTATTTTTTCTAATTCGAGTTGCCGGAGTTGATATTTTCGTCCTATTTCGGAATAATAGGGAAAATGTTTATCGGCCTGAAAGATCACATCGAAGCTACGGCCGTAGTCCATATTGTGAATGATCCAGATAAAAGCTGCTCTTACCCTGTCTTCTTCCGCCGTGAAATCGTTCATTATCCTAATCCCAAGATGTTCCACAGATTCGAAATGAGGATATGCCTTAACCCGCCGATCTACATCTTCATAGTTATTTCCATAGACCGTTACCACAGCAAAAAGCAATAGCCAACAAAATTTTCGAACCAGCATTATTCACGATCTTTGTATTAAAGATATGAATCCTGCCGCAGAATACATACTGAGTCAATCAGAACCTTATAAAGGAATATTGCTATTCCTACAGTCGATCATCGAAAAAAATGTAGCTGGAGTGGAATTAAAATTCAAGTATAAAATACCCTTTTATTATCTCGAAGGAAAGCCATTTTGCTATTTGAATCAGGCCAAAGACTATGTGGACCTGGGATTTTGGAATGCTGCACACCTCTCGGTCCATCTCGATAAGCTGGAAACGGCAGGAAGAAAAGTTATGCGTTCGCTTCGCTATAAAAGCATGGAAGAAATAGATCTGGTTGTCTTGGAAGACATCTTATCCGATGCGATAAGTGTAAAAGACAAAAAGTTCTGGTCGTTGCCTAAAGGGAATTAACGACCTGCCGAATACGTACGAGGTCTTCAAGGAGTTTAGTAAGCTGATCCAGCGGCAACATATTGGCGCCATCGCTCTTCGCATTGGCCGGATCAAAATGGGTTTCAATAAAAATTCCGTCTGCACCTGCCGCGATTCCTGCACGTGCCATAGTGGAGATCAATGCCGGTCTTCCTCCGGTGACACCGGAAGCCTGGTTGGGTTGCTGTAGGGAGTGGGTTACATCGAGAACAACCGGTGCATACTGCTTCATCGTTGGGATACCCCTGAAATCGACGACCATATCCTGGTAGCCGAACATAGTGCCCCGATCGGTGATCATAACCTGTTCATTGCCAGAATCAGTTACTTTTTTTACCGCATGTTTCATGCTCTCCGGACTCATGAACTGGCCCTTTTTCAGATTTACCACCTTGCCGGTATTGGCTGCGGCCACCACAAGGTCTGTCTGTCGCACTAAAAATGCCGGGATCTGGAGTATATCCACGTATTCCGCGGCGAGATCAGCATCTCCGACCTCATGAATATCTGTTACCGTAGGAACATCGAAACGTTCTGAGACTTTTTTTAGGATTTTCAGTGCCTTTTCATCACCGATTCCGGTAAATGAATCGACCCGACTTCGATTAGCTTTTTTAAAACTCCCTTTGAAAACGTAGGGTATTTTAAGCTCCGATGTTAGGCTCAACACCTGCTCTGCTATTCTCATGGCCATATCCTCCCCTTCGATTGCGCAGGGGCCGGCCAGGAGAAAGAAATTACCACTGTTGCTGTGTTTGATCTTGGGGATCAGTTCCAGTTTCATAGAGATCATTTTAGGCTCTCAAAGATAAGGGTTTTTGGTACGAATCCACTTTTGAAAGCCTAATGGATTTTTGGTAAAAGTGAATTTAATGACGATCCCGATCTACTCTCGAAAATACCCACTATCTTTGCAGGCTTAATTACGCGACATGTCTGAAACTAAGAACATTGCAATTATCGCCCACGTTGACCATGGTAAAACAACCCTGGTAGATAAGATCCTTCATTTTTGTGAATTATTCAGGGAAAATGAGAAGACAGGAGACCTCATTTTGGATAACAACGACCTGGAACG
>JBDNAQ010000110.1:0-3327 GCA_039768345.1 Flavobacteriaceae bacterium | reverse complement strand
TCGCAGCCTCCTTGCTTATTCCTGAAAAAAATCAGGATTCATAGGCAGTCTAACAATGCATTTTAGCCATGCCTATATATTCCATCACTTTCACCTCAAGATTTTTATAGGCTTCAAATTGTTGTTTAACCATAACTTTACCTTCCTTCAAAAGCAGTGACCTGCTACGTAGGTTGCTTATTAGTTCAGTGTTATTGCCGTGCATATCATCCAGGTGGCTTTTTAGAGATTCCATCTTCTGATATAAACTGAGCGTTTTAGGTTCACAGATATATGAGTTTAGCTTTGTTCTAAGCGAAAGCAAATTTTTGTTTATGCGCTCCAGGCGATGAATAATGTTGTTGCTATTTGTCGATCTGGGTGAGTGAGGAAGAAGGTCTGCTGATTTCATAAGTGAAAGATTTTTAGGGGGTGCTAAATGATTTAGCGTAAAAAAGGTACGAATTTCCGCTCAATATTGGATGGTCGATGACGCTATTCTCATCAACTTTAACGATTTATTGGTATAACTTTTACTTTGCTTTAATACTTATAGAAGTTCTCTTCGCCCCAATTAATAACAAAGTCTTCTTACCAAAAGCAACGCACGACAGGAATAGTCTATTGCCGGGAAGTGTATATATTCGATGAAATAACTAGGAAGACTATAAGAAGAGAAATTTATTCATTGTCGTCCTCATCTTCGGCCTGGATCTCTGCGATGACTTTATCCCATTTATAGGAAAATGGCGAACGATAGAGTTCTTTAAGTAGTTGCTTTCTTTTACGGTCCGAAATATCCAGGGTGTCGATGATCTCGCGCCGCTCTTTGATGGTGACAAGCCGCTCATATTTTAACCGCCTGCGCTCATCTGCCGGAGTTACAAGCTCAGGTTCATACTGTGCTAATACGGTATGTTTCTTTACTTTTATCTTGTTAGTCTTGTTGGATTTTGTTTCCTGCTGACCCATTAACGAAATACAACCCAGACACAAGGTAAAAACGGCGAAAAAGCCGATTCTTTTCCAAAGAGTGTTCATTTTAATCTACAGTGTTCAACGGAACAATATATGAATAATATTAAGCATAACAGATTGAATTATAAGCTGGTATCGGAATTTCAACGAATTTTTCGCACCTTTTAACCGATAAAAGACAGGAGGTATTATAAGCAACAGCATCATATATGTAATGTTACCATACCGATAACGTCTTAATCTTTACAGACTAAACGATCTAAGCCTACAAAGGCTTTTGAAACTTAAATCTTTACTCCATGAACAAATTATTTCTTTTGCTGATCTCGGGAATCCTGTGGTTTGGGGCGGTTAATGCTCAAAGTGACATCGTCTCCGCAGAAATCAGTTTCGTTTTTGTGTCTAAGGATGTTGAAGGAACAATCGGCGGGTTTACTTCGGCATCTGCGATTGACCTGGAGCAGTTGCTCAATTCCCAATTTAAGGGCGCCGTATTGGTGGAGGACTTGCGCACGGGAAATTTTTTAAGAGACTGGTCGTTAAAAAGCTCGAAATACTTCGATGCAGATGAGTATCCTGAAATTCTTTTCGAAAGCACAGAAATAATTGAAAAGGATGACGAATTTGTGGTAAGCGGACAGCTGAGTATTAAAAATGTTTCCAGGAAAACTTCCATCATTTTTCGACGGGAAGGGAACAGGCTTATAGGAACCACTGCGATCTATAGCTCCGATTTTGGCATCGATATTAAAAAGAAAAGAGAAGATAATCTTGTGGAGGTAAAGCTGATCCTGACGCTGGAATAGCGATCATAACAGAGACTATTGATCAGGACGCTTTGTTCTTTCCATCGAACATAAACCCGTAAATTTTACCTACTGCCCAGTTTCCCAGGGGAAAATACCAGGCAAAAAACAAAGCCATTGCCAGAGAAAAATTCCTGGCGGTAAAGAAAGTGTCGATCAGATTAGCCGGATAGGCATAAGATGACTGTAAGGCATAACCGCTGAATTCAAGTAATCCCATGGCGATCAGGCCGTAGGCGTATTGAGCATGTATGGGCAACCCTCTGAGCAACAAAGAAATGGGGACCATATAGATCACATAAACCGTGATCACCTGCCACCAATAAGTAAACCTGGCAATACGAAGCTCCTGACCCACCCAATTCATCATCGTACCCCAAAGTAAATAGACCAGGACATAGATGAGCACCAACCTGAAATCTACTTTTAGTTTTGACAGGGCCCAGTTTACATATTTACTCATTGCTCTACTTGGCAGCTAATTTCTTTTGGATGAGTTTAATAGCATGTTCAACCGTTTGCATCTGATCCATATCTTCATTTTCGAGAACAATATCATATTTGTCTTCCACATCTAGAACGATATCGACCAGATGGGCAGAATTGATGTTCAGCTCCTCCACAAAATGGCTTTTTAGGCCAACCTTCTCCGGAGCGATGTCTTCGGGTAGATAAGGTTGAATAATTTCTAACAAGTCGTCGTAACCAGGGGATTTATTCATAGCAATTTCTAATCCTTATAGGCCTTAAAAATAACACAAGCATTTACATCACCAAAGCCAAAACTGGCTTTTGCGATAATTTTGGGTTCGTAACCCAAAGATTTAAGCGGGATAGATTTCCTGGACAGCTCTTTTTCAATTTCAGGGTGAAGGTCTTCACAATTCACATTCCCGAAAATTTCCCCTCTTTCAAATTGTAACACGGTACCTACACACTCCATGCTACCCGCTGCCGCCAATCCATGTCCCATTGTACTTTTAAATGAGTTCAGATATGGGAAAGAACGGCTGTCGAGCTTCAGTGCCTTTTTCCAGTTTCTAACCTCTTCAGGATCTTTGGCAGTGGCCGTAAGATGGCCGTTGATGGCATCGATCTCCCCGGCTTCTACCCCCGCATGTTCCAATGCGGACCGGATGCATCGCTGAACCGCGACCGGATTAGGTGCGGTAATTGTACCACCACCTCTTTGCCCTCCGCTATTTATTGCACCACCCAATACCTCTGCATAGATCTTGACATTCCTTTCAATCGCACTTTCAAGCGATTCTAACACCAAAGCCCCTGCCCCACTGGCCGGCACAAAACCTGAGGCGGTTGCACTCATGGGCCGACTCGCAGCGGGCGGATTATCATTGAACTTACGGGGAAGGATGCGCATAGCGTCGAAACCAGCCCAAACATAGGGGCCGCTATCACTACAACTTCCTACCAGCATACGTTTGGCATGTCCCTGATTAATGCGGTCATAGGCCATAAGCAGGCCCTCTGTTCCGGTACTGCAGGCCGAAGAATTGGTGGTCACCTGATTGCCGGCGCCCAAAATCCCACCTAAATAGGCACT
>JBDNAQ010000109.1:0-3596 GCA_039768345.1 Flavobacteriaceae bacterium | reverse complement strand
TGCAGGAAAGTCAGGTCTTGCTGCCACTCCTCTGCAGTTAGTTCAGTCTGAGCACTGGCTGTAAGCGCCAATAAAAAAAAGAAAAGTCCGAGCGCTTGCGCACCCAGTTTTAAAACTTTGCGTTTCATATGAAATATTTTAGTGTTCCTCGTTATGTGATAATAGGACGTAAGGTACAGGGTTCTGTTACAGTTTTATTTCCGTATTGGTTAAAATACTGTAATGAATACCCCCTATTTGCCCAATAGGCCGAGCTTCATCCCCTGTTCCAAATCGCTTGCTGTGTTTTTAGGCCTGATCCGAAGCTGTCCTTCATCAATCTTGGCTTCCAGCGCGGAAATCGACAAAAACTGTTCTATCGGAATTCTTTCGACCCCCAATACGTATCGGCTAAAAAACCCGGTCTGATCTTCGCCGCTCAATGCTGAAATCCCATTTATCAATTCGTCCAGTTGATAAGTGTCGGAGGTTCCACCAAATTTATTAAACAAATCCTTCATGAAATGGTCGATATTTTTTGTATTGGACGTGGCCTTTCGAATGATCATATCCTGTGCGATGGCCACAAAGAGTCCGCCGCCATAAATCAAACCCCAGTGATCGTGCTTTTCTTCGCCCTGGGTCATCGATATATTCCCTACACCCGGATCGGTATGATAACGCTGGAAAAACAAATTGTTCAACACCGCGTAGTAGGCATTTTCATCTATAAAGCCGATTTTATGCAGCGCTTTTAAGGTATAGTAATTAGAAAACCCCTCTTTAAACCATTCCATACGCTGATCGGCTGGCCGGAAAGATTTACCATTCCACAGGTGGAAGAATTCATGGGCAAACACGAACTTGGAAATCAATTGAGACATCATATCGCCCTCTTTCTCGACCAGCATACTGATATTATTCCCGATGACCTCCCCATCTGTCTCTCCTGCACTATTTATGACGACCAGGACCCTGGTGATGGGATCATCGGCCGGCGGATTGGGTATTCCCCCCATCAGCCCGATATAATAGTCGAGCACCCCCTCTGCCATCTGCTGATATTGTTCTTTTTCGCTCAGTACTTCTTCGCCACCCAGGGCGAATACCAGCTCAAAACCATCCCTGACAAAGGATAATTCCTGGTGGGTCCCTGCAAAGAGAATGGCCTGTGCGAGCGATGTCTGGTTCCTGGCCGAAAAACTAAAAGGATCCTTAGGCGAGACCTCCCAGGGCGTGCTTGCCTTCCATCCGTCGGGTAACTGAAAGTGGATATTGATTTCTTCCCAGTTATCATGATGAAATAAAAACAAGGATCTGGCGGTAAAAAACGCACCCCATTCCACAACATAGGCCGCACCGTCTATTCCCCCACTCCATTCCTGCTGATCATGGGTCAGCGAAACATTATAATTTACGCGCAGTTTTGTCCCGATAGGCGCATCGATATGCCAGCGGGCATCAGGAAGTTTTTCTAGGCCTACTTTATTTCCTTTTTCATCTGTCGCCTCAAGCTCGCTGACGAATTCGGACCAGCGGCCGGTATTCATATAGAGGATGTTGTCTTTTGCGGTAAAAGACATTTGAACCGATGCGCGTCTTTTGTTTTCATTTGAAATGGACACCATATAGCTGATACGATCCGACTCAATAGCGGGTAGGTTCTCTTTGTTTGTAGTAGCCTGAATGGGAATCGAAGTGAGGAATAGGCTAAGGCTAAGGTATGCTACTATTTTCATGATTTTGATTGATGATCCTTGTTTAAGTAGGACGACAAAACCGGCATATGGTTACAGCTGGCCTGAAAGAACCTAAGCTTTTTCCACCCTGATCCGTATACTCTTGCTGATGGGAGTATGGCTCCGGTCGGCAAAATGGTTGTAGGGCACCAATGGATTTGTTTCCGGGAAATAAGCGGCGGTGTTTCCGCGGGGAATTTTATAAGGCACTACTATAAAGTTATAGGCGGTCCGTATTTTACCATCGTATTCACTGCTGAGATGGACCACATCCTGTTCATGCAGTTGTCTGCTATCAATATCCTCTTTATTCATCAAAATGACCCGTCTTTCGTTATAGATCCCCCTGTAGCGATCATCGAGTCCGTAAATGGTGGTATTGAACTGATCGTGTGAACGGATGGTCATCAGCATTAATTCATCTTTTGCCAGTTGATGGTTTGGAAGTGCATTGATGGTAATCTTAGCTCTGCCCCCGGGTAACTTCTCAAAATCCCCCACCCTTGCGTTATTGGGTAAGTAGTACCCACTGCCCTGAGCTTTTTTACTGGTATCATCAAATCCTTTGGCGACCAGGTCTATCTTTTCCCGGATCAGATCATAGTCGGCACCCATTGCCTGCCAGTTAACCGGGTGATCTCCTTTAAAATAGGCTTCGGCCATTGCTGCCACGATCTCAGGTTCGCTCTTTAGGTTCTCCGCTGCCGGTTTTAATATCCCTTTCGATTGCCGTACCCTGCCCATACTGTTCTCGGTCGTTATATACTGTGGCTGTCCGTTGGTCATATCTTTTTCAGATCGCCCTAAGGTGGGAAGGATCAGCGCCGTTTTTCCCGTCACTAAATGTGAACGGTTGAGTTTGGTGCTCACCTGAACCGTAAGATCACAGTTTTGTAAGGCTGCAGCCGTATAATCGGTATCGGAAGCCGCCATCAGGAAATTACCGCCCAACGCGATAAAGACTTTAGCCCTTCCCTCATGCATGGCCTTCATGGCTCCTACGGTATCCAACCCGGTTTTATCGGGCGGGACAAAACCCATATGTTTTTCGATACGCTGGTTCAGGCGCTTATCCACATAATGCATGATACCTACCGAGCGATCGCCCTGTACATTGCTATGCCCGCGCACCGGACAGGTACCCGAATGCGGCTTACCTATAGACCCCTTGAGCAAGAGTAGATTTACATACTCCCGGATGGTTTCCACTCCATTTTTGTGTTGGGTAAGCCCCATGGCCCAGCAGATCACAATTTTCTTCCGACCGGCAATGAGTCGGACTGCCTCCTCTACCCTGTCCGTTTCTATTCCACAGAGCGTCTGTAATTCCTGCTCGGAATACTGCTGCAAATCATCTATAAGCGCCCGATATCCTTCGGTTTTTTGTTGGATAAAATCCTGGTCAAAAACAGTTTTGCCCTGTTCTTCAAGACCATGTAACTTCTTGATAATCAATTTTATAAGTGGAATATCCTGATTGATGTTTACCGGAAGGTGTAGATCGGCGATCGGGCTCCCCTGACCTATCCAGCCTTTGCTGCGTTGGGGGTTTTTAAATCGAACGAGTCCGGCTTCCTCCAGCGGATTAATACTGATGATTTTTCCGCCATTCTCCCTGCATTTTTCCAGGGCCGATAGCATCCTGGGATGATTGGTGCCCGGATTCTGGCCGGCTATGATAATGAGCTCCGCGCCATAGAGATCTTCAAGGGTAGTACTCCCTTTCCCTATACCGAGGGTTTCCGAAAGCGCCACTCCACTAGATTCGTGACACATATTGGAACAGTCGGGCATATTATTGGTACCAAAAGCCCGTACAAACATACCATAGAGAAAGGCCGCTTCATTACTCGAGCGACCCGAGGTATAAAAAATAGC
>JBDNAQ010000108.1:0-22152 GCA_039768345.1 Flavobacteriaceae bacterium | reverse complement strand
TCCGGGATTTCCATTTCCAACGCCTTCTCGACACATAGACAGACGGCTTCGTTGTTGATGTTGGCCGACAGGTAGTCCATTCTGTCTGTAAGATGAACGATTTGCTGATAGCTATCCCTTTCGCACATCTTTTCTATAGACCTGTGAATATACCCCAGATCGGGCTCTACTTTTTTAATGATCTCCCCGTCGATCGTGAGCAATAACCTCAGTACTCCATGGGTAGCCGGATGTTGGGGCCCCATATTGATGAAGTATTCTTCCGACTTGAAATTGCCATTGACCGTCGTGTTTTCCATGTAGTTTATTTGATGATCATATTGATTTCATCCACATAATCTTTCCTCAGCGGGAATCCTTCCCATTCTTCGGTTAGGAATAAGCGTTTCAAATTAGGATGATTATTGAAGGTGATCCCGAAAAAATCGAACGCCTCCCTTTCGTGAAATTCTGCGGTATACCAGATCGAACATACCGAATCAAAACTCGGATGATCCCTGTCCTCGGTTTGAACCCTCACCACCAGGCTGTGGCGATGAATTGTGGATTCCAGGTGATAGATCACCCCCAGTGTCTCCCCCCAGTCTACACCAGATAAGCAATAGAGGTAATCGAAACGGGTTTGCTCATCTTCTTTTAAACGACTCATCAATGCGAACAGTTGATCTGGTGGCGTCTCGATATTTAGAAATTCGGAACCTTCTTCCCAAAATTCAAGTCCCGGAAACCATCCGCTGATCAATTCCTGTAATGCTTCGTTATTCTTCATTTTTCGTAAATGCCTTCGTCGAAACCTTCGATAGGATTCTTTTTATTTTTTCTGTTTTCCCGCCGAATCTTGTCCTGAAGCATGAGCATTCCTTCAAGCAGCGCCTCAGGTCTCGGAGGACAGCCAGGGACGTAAACATCAACAGGAATTACATGATCTGCTCCTTTTACTACAGAATATGTATTGTAAAAAAAAGGCCCTCCTGAAATTGCACAGGCACCCATGGCAATCACATAGCGCGGTTCTGCCATCTGGTCGTATAGCCTTCTTAAAACGGGCGCCATCTTATTGACGATGGTGCCAGCAATTATGATCAGATCTGCCTGTCGGGGGGAAGGTCTTGCCACTTCAAACCCAAATCTCGAATAATCGTGTCTTGAAGCACCGGTCTGCATCATCTCAATTGCGCAACAACTGGTTCCGAAATAGAGCGACCAAAGCGAATTTGCCCGGCCCCAATTGATTATTTTATCGAGATTGGTAACCACGATATTGGCACCGTTACCTGCCGGGATGACCTTGCCGGGAAAATCTTCTGGTATTTTGTTTTGTTCGTCTACTCCCATTGTAATGCTCCTTTTTTCCATGCATATATTAAGCCCAGTCCCAGAATTATGAGGAATATCAAAACCTCAATAAAAGCGACAAATCCAATACCTTCATAGACCACCGCCCAAGGCACAAGAAATGCTACTTCCACATCGAATATCAGGAATAGGATAGCAAAAAGATAGTAACCCACCTTAAACTGGACCCATGTGGGGCCAATAGTGGTCATACCGCTTTCGTAAGGCTCTCTTTTTTGCGGGTTGTCCGATTTATGGGAAACCAGATTAGATAAAAAATTTGCTCCGGCTACAAGTACGATACCTGCAATTAAGAAAACAATTATGGCTTCTGAACCCATAGGCAGTTAAATTGATTAATTTACATCATAGGTCTCACCAGAAAAGAACAGGTCGTCTGCTTTAGCAAAACTGGAATCGGCCTTAACCTGTGCGGTAACTTCCTGAACCCTTTCTTCAAGAGTAAGGTCGGCAACACTCCGGATAATTCCGGTCACAAGCGGGTAATCCGATCTAACGAGCATCTGATGCAGTGTGGGATCTGAAATTTCGGCATCATGAACGAGCAAGTCTTCTTCAGTAATTCCATTCTCGCCAATAGTCACCACCTCCAACTTCAGGCCATTTAAAACAAGGCCTTTATCACGTTCCTTTCCAAAGATCATCGGCTTCCCGTGTTCTACGAATAGTTGTTTGTCCTCTCTTACATTTTTATCGGTGTATTTTGCAAAAGCACCGTCGTTGAAAATCGGGCAGTTCTGCAAGACCTCTATCAGTGAGGTGCCCTTAAATTTTGCGGCATCCACAAAAACCTGTGTCATTTCCTTTGGTGTATTACCTCCCACTCTGGCAAAAAACCTTGCTCGGGCTCCTATGGCCAGTTCTCCGGGCGCAAAAGGAGGTTGTGTGTTGCCATAAGGTGAGGATTTAGTGCGTTGCCCAACCGTAGAGGTAGGGGAGAATTGGCCTTTGGTAAGCCCGTAAATTTCATTATTGAAAAGTACAATGTTGAGGTCCAGATTTCTCCGTAACACATGGATAAAGTGATTTCCACCAATGGCCATGGCATCACCGTCTCCGGTGATTATCCAAACCTGTAAATCTGGGTTAGCCAATTTTACACCAGATGCGATAGCCGGAGCTCGTCCGTGGATGCTGTGCATCCCATAGGTATCCATATAATATGGAAATCTAGAAGAACAGCCGATCCCAGAAATAAATACCACTTCTTCCTTTTTTACACCCATTTCAGGTAGTGCTTTTTGCATGGCCCTCAGGATAACATAGTCATCACAACCGGGGCACCAGCGAACTTCCTGATCGCTTGAAAAATCTTTGAATGTATACTGCTTTGCTGTTGTTTCCATGCTTTAGAGAAATTGTTCGAATTGTTCTACTAATTCATTATTTCCGAATGGCAAGCCCTGAACCTTGTTGAACTGTGCATATCGATGCCCTTCCAATCTTGATCTTAATACCGTGATGAATTGACCGGAGTTAAGTTCACAAACCAAAATATTTTCAAATTTATCGAAGACGTCATTTGTATTTGATGGGAGGGGATTGATATAATTAAAATGGGCCAGACCGATATCCTTGTGCCCATTCTGAGTCATTTGCTTCACTGCCGAGTAGAGAGACCCATAAGTACCACCCCATCCAACGACAAGAAGTTTTCCTTCGGAACAGAATTCAGGTTTGATATTCGGAATATAGTTTTGTACCCGAGCCACTTTTTCGGCTCTTATATCTGTCATATATTGATGGTTCTCCGGAACATAAGACACATTGCCGCTTACCCTGTCTTTTTCCAATCCACCCACCCTATGCTCAAGACCAGCAGTTCCGGGTACCGCCCAATCTCTTGCAAGTGTTGCCTCATCCCGGTCGTAGGGATGCCAGCTATCGGGCGCGCTCTTGAGCTTACGGGGCACAATGTCTGGCATTTCTGAGGTAGACTTTATTTTCCAGGGTGCAGAACCATTGGCGATATAACCGTCGGTTAGCAGTACTACCGGAGTCATATGTTCCAATGCCAGTTTAGAAGCTTCATACGCGAAGTTGAAGCAATTAGAAGGAGTACTCGCTGCGATTACGATGACCGGGCTTTCTCCATTCCGCCCATAAAGCGCTTGTAAGAGATCAGATTGTTCTGTTTTTGTGGGAAGACCGGTAGAGGGTCCTCCTCTTTGGACATTTACCACGACCAAAGGAAGTTCGAGCATCATAGCCAAGCCAAGCGCTTCGCCCTTAAGTGCCAGCCCGGGCCCGGAAGTTGTGGTAATAGCAAGATCACCAGCAAAAGCCGCACCTATGGCAGAACTGATGCCTGCAATTTCATCTTCAGCCTGTAATGCCTTAACTCCAAAGTGTTTGTGTTTAGCAAGCTCGTGCAGAATATCGGAAGCAGGAGTTATAGGATAGGAACCTAAGAATAACTCTAATCCGGATTTTTCAGCAGCGGCAAGAAAACCCCAGGCCACCGCTGTATTTCCCATAATAATACGATAGGTGCCTGAAGCCATTTTGGCCGGGGCAACTGTATAAGAATTAGGGATCAGTTCCAGCGTTTCAGCAAAGTAATATCCGGCATTTAACACCTTGGTATTTGCCTCGATGATCGCTGGTTTCAGTTTGAATTTTTTATTGAAGAACTCTATGGTGTATTCCGTGGATCGATCATACATCCAATAGACCATACCGAGCGCAAACATATTCTTGCTACGAACGATACTTTTATTGTCCAATCCCTGAATATCTTTAAGTGATTCTTTTGTCAGCGACGTCATTTTTACTTCTATCACCTGAAAGTTCTCCAAACTTCCGTCCTCCAATGGATTGGTTTCGTATTGCGCCTTTTCCAAATTTTTCTTGGTAAAAGCATCGATATCTACTATAATAGTATGACCCTGTTTTACCGCATGAAGGTTGGTTTTGAGGCCTGCCGGATTCATGGCAACAAGTAAATCCACATTATCACCGGGTGTGGAGATCTCCACACTCCCTATGTGCACCTGAAATCCAGACACCCCATAAAGACTGCCCTGAGGGGCTCTGATCTCCGCTGGATAATTTGGGAAAGTTGCCACATCGTTACCGAACATGGCCGAAGTATCTGAAAACTGTGTACCCGTAAGTTGCATACCGTCTCCGGAATCACCAACAAATCGTACAACTACCGCCTCCAATACTTCTTGCTGAGGGCGTTCTTTAGTTGTAATCATAAGCTATGGGGTTTAATGATTTTTATTTAAATTTATCAAAAATAAAGCAGACCCGATTAAAGGAATCAAATATAATTGCCCCTTTGTCACCGATTTATGACTTTTATCATTGATCGGAGTAAAATTGAATTATAATTTCACCCTCTATATAAAATATAATTATGGCTATTATTATCACAGACGAATGTATCAATTGTGACGCATGTATTTCAGAATGCCCAAACAATGCCATCTACGAACCTGATCAGGAATGGGCGTATTCCGACGAGACGGCTTTAAGCGGTACAACAACTACTCCGGATGGTCGGGATGTAGACGCCGATGCGGAGAACGAGCCAATTTCCGACGAATTTTATTATATCGTACCAGATAAGTGCACCGAATGTAAAGGGTTTCACGATGAGCCACAATGTGCTGCCGTTTGCCCGGTGGATTGCTGCGTTCCCGATGATGATCATGTGGAATCGGAAGAGGTACTTCTGGCCAAGAAATCATGGATGCACGGCGAATAGAGTTGCTGCTTCCATTTTATATAAGATATTAGTAAACCTGCCGGATACAGGATTTTATCCCACGGAGTCGCCCTGTGCATATTGTACAGGGCGATTCTATTTTTAAGAACTTCCCCCCTGTTTCTTCTATATACCACCCGCTCCTTTGTCCTATCAGCTGCTTACAACTGACAAATATCATATTCTGAGCAGGCTGAGCCCATTACTTTTACGAACGTTCTCAGCTATGGTTATACCTATGGCTGACTTAGAATGACCAGTAGTAAATACAAGAACTCCTACCATAATTAAGATATCATGAAAAGGGACTTTCCAAAACTCATCTGCGATGCCAATGAAGCCGTTGCACGTATCGCTCACAAGACTAATGAAGTATGCGCTATTTATCCAATTACCCCTGCTTCACCTATGGGCGAACACGTAGATGTATTCAGCTCTGATGGTGAAAAAAATATCTGGGGCAATGTTCCGCGGATTGTTGAAATGCAAAGTGAAGGAGGCGCTGCCGGTGCTGTTCATGGTTCATTGCAAGCCGGGGCACTCACCACCACATTTACGGCCTCACAGGGCTTATTGCTGATGGTGCCTAATATGTACAAAATGGCAGGTGAATTGTTGCCAGGGGTGATACATGTTGCAGCGCGAACAGTTGCGACCCATGCCCTGTCTATTTTCGGGGATCATTCCGATGTAATGGCAACCAGGCAAACAGGCTTCTCTATGTTATTCGGGGGATCTGTACAGGAAGCGATGGATTTTGCCTTAATCACCCAGGTGGTCGCCCTGAAATCAAGAGTTCCTTTCCTTAATATTTTTGATGGTTTTAGAACCTCACACGAGATATCCAAGATCGATTCCATTCCGGATGAAGTGATCAAGGCCATGATGCCCGAGAAAGAGATCATGGAACATAAGAATCGTTCACTGGATCCGGATAAACCTGTGGTAAGGGGTACATCACAAAACCCAGACGTATTCTTCCAGGCGCGCGAAGCCGCCAATACCTACTACGATGATGTACCACAGATAGTGGAAGATATCATGGCAGACTTTTATAATCATACCGGAAGGCGATATAGCATTTTTTACTATCTGGGGCATCCGGAGGCAGAGCGAGTAATTGTCATCATGGGTTCTGGTCAGGGTGCCGTCCGGGAAGCTGTTGAATCCATGCTCGACAAAGACGAGAAAGTCGGAGTCCTGTTTGTAAGACTTTATCGTCCGTTCTCTGTTAAACACTTTGTAGATAACTTACCCGAAACCGTAAAGAAAATAGCCGTTCTCGACCGTACAAAAGAACCGGGCAGTACTGGCGAACCGCTCTACCTAGATGTGGTGGCAGCACTTGCTGAAAGTAAACGTTCTATCCCGGTGGTTGGAGGTCGATATGGACTTTCCTCCAAGGAATTTACCCCGCAAATGGTAAAAGGTGTATTCGATGAATTGAATAAACCTGAACCAAAGAACCACTTTACCGTCGGTATAAATGATGATGTTACCCATACAAGTCTTTCTTTGGATTCAGATTTCGAAGTGAAGACGCAAACGATTAACTGTATGTTTTATGGATTGGGATCCGACGGCACAGTCGGGGCCAATAAGAACTCGATCAAAATTATCGGCGAAACCACTGATAACTATGTTCAGGGCTATTTCGTTTACGATTCTAAAAAAGCAGGGGCACAGACTATATCTCACTTGCGATTCGGCCCTGATCCGATCTATTCGTCGTACCTGATAGACCATGCTGATTTTATCGCGTGCCATCAATTCAATTTCATCGAGAAATATGATGTGATCGACAAATTGAAATCCGGAGGCACCTTTCTGCTGAATGCACCTTATGACAAGGATGAGGTATGGAATAAAATACCACGGCAGCTACAAGAAGATATTATTGGCAAAGAGGCTAAGTTTTATGTGGTGGATGCCACCAAAGTAGCCCATGACGCCAATTTGGGAAAACGCACTAATACAGTGCTGCAGACATGTTTCTTTGCAATTTCCGGTGTCTTGCCAAGAGAGGAAGCGATCCAAAAGATAAAGGATGCGATCGTTAAATCGTATTCTCATAAAGGCGACAAGATCGTTCAGATGAACTTTAACGCTGTAGACAAGGCCCTGGAAAATTTATACGAGGTAGATTACCCGGAAACGGCTACCAGTGATATTCCATTGCAGCCGGTAATGACCAACGCCCGGGATGGCTTTGTGAACGAAGTGCTTCAAAAAATCTTAGGCGGATTAGGAGATGAACTGCCCGTTAGTGCTTTTCCTGTTGATGGTACTTTCCCTATGGGAACCACCCAATATGAAAAAAGGGGAATTGCCAGTTTCATTCCTGTCTGGGACGATGAAGTCTTATGTACTCAGTGCAATAAATGTGTTGCTATTTGTCCTCATGCTGCAATCCGGGCCAAGGTAATTCCCAATAGCTTACTCTCCGAAGCGCCCGATTCGTTAAAAGCGGTTGCGGCAAAGGGAAGACCTTTTAACAAGGAAGAAGAGTCGTATATTCTCCAGGTTTCACCTGAGGATTGTACTGGTTGCGACCTCTGCGTTGCGGTTTGCCCTGCCGAGAGCAAAGAAATAGAGGACTTTAAGGCTATCAATATGCGTCGAAAAATGGATGTTGATGCCGATGAAAATGTAAACTGGGATTATTTTATTCAACTCCCGGATTACGACAGGACTGCATTGCAGATTACCAATCTGAAAGGTTCTCAGTTTCTCGAACCACTCTTCGAATTTTCGGGAGCCTGTTCGGGATGCGGCGAGACACCTTATATAAAAATGCTGACCCAACTTTATGGTGACAGTATTATGATCGCGAACGCCACCGGATGCTCTTCTATCTATGGAGGCAATCTACCTACAACCCCGTATAAAACTAACAAAGATGGCAGAGGACCAGCCTGGGCCAACTCTCTTTTCGAGGACAATGCAGAATTCGGATTTGGAATGAAACTCGCGCTGAGCAAGAAGCAGGAAATCGCTGTAGGCCTGCTCAGATCATTACAATCTCTGGTTGGAACTGAACTCGTCGAAGCAATACTGGCGAATCCTGAAGAATCGGAAGCAGATAAGAGTGAGAAATTTGCACAGATTGAAGAAGTCAAAACTGTTTTAAGCACTTACAAAGACAATGCCGACGCTGCCAAACTTATCCAACTTGCAGATTATCTGCGAAGGAAGTCGGTTTGGATCCTTGGCGGGGATGGATGGGCATATGATATCGGTTATGGAGGCCTTGACCATGTTATGGCTTCTGGCGAGGATATCAATATTATGGTTCTGGATACCGAGGTATACTCCAATACGGGCGGACAGACCTCTAAGGCTACCCCATTGGGCGCAAGCGCGAAATTCTCTGTATCGGGGAAAAGGACTGGGAAGAAAAACCTGGCCTTGCAGGCAATTTCCTATGGGAATGTATATGTGGCACAGGTGGCCATGGGCGCTAAGGATATGCAAACACTGAGGGCGATTGAGGAAGCGGAAGCCTATCCAGGTCCTTCTTTGATTGTGGCCTACTCGCATTGTGGTGAACACGGTTATGACCTTAAAGAAGGTGCAGATCACCAGGAGCGGGCAGTTGAGACAGGATACTGGCCATTATTCCGTTTCGATCCTTCAAAACCAAAAGGGAAGAAATTCAAATTGGACTCCAAGCAGCCTACCAGGCCTTTAAGCGATTTTATGTACAAGGAAACCCGTTTTACCAGGGTAGTTAAAGACAACAAAACCCTGGGCGAAGAATTATTGAAACAAGCCCAGGAGGAGGTTGATTCTAAATGGGAGCGTTTAGAGCTCTTTAGAACAATGTGAAGTAATTATTAAAATAATCTGAAGTCATGGCAAAGAATGAACACGAATTGTTCGATCATGCGGTGCGGAAGTTAAAGGAGGCCAATGATGAGCTATGCCGCCCTGAAGAAGATGTGGTAGCTTATATGGTATGCAAGAATTCACAGGTCGCAATCGATCATTTCTTAAGAGGATATTTAATAAAGCATGGTGTTGAACCGTCAAAAGAGGCTAACATCGATGAATTACACGGGCAATGCAAAGCCATCAATCCACATTTTGAGAGGATCGATCTAGCCGGATTTGATTGTCAGGCCCATTCATTGGAATCCCGTTATTGCAGCGGCACCGAAAAAGTTAGTCGCTGCTTTGATATCGCAGACAGTCTGGATAGCTTTCTGAGAGAGGAAAAGATCATCCGTTAGGATAAAGTACTCAGATAACCCGATAATTAGACTTGTAGCTTCGGACAATCAAACGCTACGTTCGTCCTTATTTAATTGTCTGGTCATTAGCTTTTAGGTATTTTTTTCATCTAACCGTGAAAAACAACAATGATGAAAAGATTACTATTACTCATTGCCATCCTATGGATCGGCAATACGGCTATCGCGCAGGAATCAGAAACTCTATATTTACTTTTCGAGTTTATGCATGTGGACAACGACCAGGAAACCGCTTATGGTGAAACGGAAGCTTTTTGGGAAAAGATCCACGAACAACGCATTAAGAACGGAGATGCACTAGGATGGGATCTTTGGCGAATTTTGCCCGGTGGGGAAAACCAGGGCAGTCAGTATTTTACCGTTAGTTTATATAATGATCCGGTAAAGATGATGGAAGGTGGAGATTTTAATAAGGCTTTAAAGGCTGCATATCCAGAGATGTCTGATGCAGATATCACAAAAAAAATGGAGCATACCGCGAAAAGCAGAGATCTTACTCACAGAGTTTATCTGCAGCAGATCGCCACGACGACACCCGAATATGAAATGCCCATTGGTATGGTAGCCCGACTAAATTTCATGAAAGCGGCCGCCGGTCAATCTTCTGCATATGAAAAGGCTGAAATCGATGTTTTCCAACCACTTCATCAAAAGGGGGTAACAGATGGAAAACTGGCAAGTTGGGGGTTATTGAGAAATATGCTTGGCTACGGAAGTGATTCGTATGCAACCCATATGACTGTAGACATGTTTACCAGCTATGATCAAATGTTCAGCTCTACTGGAATGGTTGATAACCCTACTGATGCTCAAACAAAGGCAATGAATGATGCGATGGCTACACGAGACCTGAAATCTACACGCATTATTCAATTAATAAGAAAAGTTAGGCCTTAAGCCAAACGCCAAAATTCGATTTTAAACCGATGAAATCCTCCTGAAAAGGAGGATTTTTTCTATTCCCAGACATCACCGAGAAAGCGTAAGAAGTTCTCCGAGGAGATGTTTTGAATATCCTGCCTGCTATATCCTCTTATTGCCAATATATCGTGTAGTTTTTGAATATCGGCAATGGTATCGATATCGGACGGGCTTTGTTCTTTACCGAACCCGCCATCGAGATCAGTTCCAATCCCAACGTGCAGACTATTACCCGCCAGCTGGCAGATGTGATCGATGTGATTAACCATATGTTCCAGCGTAAGCCCCTCACCCTTTGGAGTGGATTTCCCTTTTATCCAGCCCGGGATCATCATCCATGCATCCAGAGCGACACCTATCACGGCATCCCTGTCGAGGAGTTCTTTAATCTGCTCATCTGAGAATTGACGATTATGGTTTACCAAAGCCCGACAATTACTATGACTGGCCCAGAGAGGGCCGTGGTAATTATCCATGGTCTCCCGGAAACTATCATCGCAGAGATGCGTTACATCCAGAATGATTTTTAGTCGTTCTATTTCTTTAAGTAATTCTCTTCCTTTTTTACCAATTCCGCCATTGGCATTAGTTCCCTGAGCATAGGTTCCCGGACCGTAGTGAGCTGGTCCTATAGCCCTTAACCCGCTATTATAGGCCATTTCAAGCCAGGATGGTGAGATAATCGAGTCGGCACCTTCAAGTGTAAGTATATAGCCGATAGGTTTTTTGGTATCAGATTCGTTTCGCCAAAGCATCAGATGTTTATCGAGCCCTGCTTTATCTTTTATCTGGACCATTTCTCCTTCGACCTCCATAGCCCGATACCAGCCTAATTGCCCCTGGGTTTGTGCCCAGGCCTGTTCAGCAGAATTCCATCCGGGCAATGGATTTTCATCCTTTACGTAACGTGCGATTTGGGTTGCGGCACAAAGTCCGATCTGGCCCTTTCGCATAGCATCCAGAGAAACGGTGTTCAAACCACGGCCTGGTTTATCGACTAGCCCCTGCTCTTTTTTACGTATCTCAGAAACCGGCAACCTGAGATCCCTGTTCCATTCCATGGCATTCATAGCCAGGTCGAGATGCGCGTCAAAAACAAACATATGATTCTGTTAGATTGTGATTTTGTAATTCCTTGCTGCAACTTCCCATGTGTCGGTAATCACACCCTTGTCTACCACCATGAGTCTTGGATATTTGGCTACGGTCGGACAGATATGCATTGGTATGGCATAAACGGGGTCCCCGACGGCATGTGATGAAGTATCGCCACATCGCACTACCAGATGTTCTTCGCTCTGACTAATTTGTTCGCAATGCTCCAGACCGAAAAGTTTTACTCGCGGAAAATCCATTTCCGGGGCAATTGCCTTATGACCAAGATCGAGACATAAAAGATCCTTATTAGGCTTGCTGATGATCCTACAAAATAATATGGCTGCCTGATGAAATTTCAGATCATTAAATAAACTGTCATAGCGTGCATCCCAAAGCAGGGTTGTCCCAGGGCTGGCTTCCACACCGTCGCGCTGTGAGTGAATCGGGAATGTAGGTGTTCCGCCGGCGATCACTACCTGCACATTCATCTGTTCTTTTTCGAGTTCTGTTTTAAGCGCTAATACTTTATCGAAGGCATTATTACAGGCCTGCCTGCGCTTTTCCGGATCAGGATGACGGATATGACCGTCATAGTTATGTAAGCCTTTCGCTTCCAGTCCCGGAGCATCACAAATGGCACGGTAGATTTGAATTGCCTTTTCTCCAACTTCGATCCCCGTTCTGTCCATTCCTGTGTTGAGGTCCAGAAAAACAGGTATAATAACACTGCTATTTTCGGCTAAAGCGGAAAGCTCACCTACCACAGCTTCGCAATCTACCAATGTAGAAAATTGGGTTGAGGGGAAAGCTCTGATCAATTGTCCAAATCTCGAAATATTGACCCCGACGGGTTGTAAGGCGAGCAGCACGTCTCCAGCACCACACATGGCTAATAATTCGGCTTCGGCGATGGTGGCACACTTGAATTTCTCGATACCAAGCTCGATTTGCATCCGTATGATCTCAGCGGTCTTATGGGTTTTGATATGTGGCCTTAATCGCTTTTCATCGCCGATCATATCGATCATTAGATGGATATTCTTTCTGATCCTTTCTGGATAAACAAGCAGAGCCGGACTTACCACATCATCAGTGCTCTGAAGCGCATACCAATTATGACTGGCATCTTTCATCAGCGAAGTTTAAAAATAGCTTCAATTTCCACGGCAACATGACCGGGCAAAATCATTCCCACAGCAGAACGGGCGCCTACGCCACAATCCATGCCAAAGACATCTGCCATGAGCTCGCTAAAACCATTAATCACCAGAGGATGCTGATCGAACTCGAGAGTCGAATTTACCATCCCAAGCGTTTTTACCAGCCGTTCTATTCGGTCAATATTGCCAAAGTGTTCCTGGATGGTGGCCAGCATAGTGAGCCCTACCTGTTCGGCTGCCAGTTTACCCTGGCTGAGATCCATATCGTCACCTATGCGACCTGTAATATAGGTTCCATCATTTTTCATCGGCCCTTGTCCCGAAATATATAGGTGCCCATCTACTTCCAGAACCGGTTTATAGAGGCCGGCTGGTGGTGGGGCGGGAGGGAGTACAAGCCCCAGGGCTTTGATCCGTTCTGAAGTTGAATTGCTCATAATCGTAAAATTAAATGAAAAGACTTAATATCATCACACCGATGAGTCCCATAATGCCAACTGCTGTTTCCATCACTGTCCATGTTCTGAGTGTATCTTTTACCGAGAGATTGAAATACTCCTTAAAAAGCCAGAAACCGCTGTCGTTCACATGGGAAAGCATCAGACTGCCAGATCCAATGGCAAGGACCATTAATTCCGGACTTACACCGGTATTGGCAATTAGGGGTAAAACAATGCCGGCTGCAGTAAGACCGGCAACAGTTGCCGAACCTACACATACCCTGATGACTGTTGCGATCAACCAGGCAAGTACGAGCGGAGAAACCGAAGATCCCTGTAACATATCTGCGATATAGTCGCTCACCCCACTGTCTACCAGAACTTGTTTCAGGGCTCCTGCTCCGGCGATGATCAGGAGTACCATGGTAATACCTTTAATGGATTCCGATACGGTCTGCATAACCTCGGTCATCTTTCTGCCACGCGCAAGCCCCAGGGTATAAATAGCGACCAATACCGATATGAGCATGGCTATCACCGGATTTCCAAGGAAAAGAATTATATTTTTTAACGGGAAAGGTCCCGGAACAAGCAGTTCCACCAGGGTCGCGACTGCGATAAGCAGAATGGGCAAAAGGGCCGTAAAAATACTGATCCCCATAGAAGGCATTTCATGATCTTCCAACACCCTGGGGTTAACAAATTCCTTGAGTGGTGTTGCCTTTATATTTTTTAGGGTCCGGCCAAATAATGGCCCTCCTACGATGATGGCAGGAATAGCCACGATCAGTCCGTATACCAGCGTTTTACCCAGATCTGCTTCAAACATCACAGTAATTGCCGTTGGTGCCGGATGCGGTGGGAGATACCCATGGGTAACAGACAGGGATGCAAGCATCGGGATACCTACATATAGCAATGGAAGTCTGGTAGCGGCTGCCACCGTAAATACCAGGGGAACTAATATGACAAAGCCAACGGAATAGAACATAGGGATGCCAACGATAAATCCAGTTAGCACCACAGCCCATTGGATGTTTTTCCGTCCAAATTTTTCGACCAGCTTGGAGGTAATTCGCTGTGCAGCACCACTATCGGCCACAAGTTTTCCAAGCATAGCCCCCAATCCAAGGATAAGAATTAGAAAGCCAAGCGTATTGCCAATACCGGTTTGGATAGAATTGACCACCTGTTCCAAATCCATCCCTTCTGCAATACCTACCAGCAAGGATACAATTATGAATGTAATAAAGGCATTGAGTTTAAATCTTGCGATGAGAAGGAAAAGCAAAAGGATTCCTATAATAACAATCAGAAGTGGCATCAGCTATTGGTTGGCGTTGAATTACTAAGCCTTAAATATAGCATTTTGACTATGAATTGAATTTATTGATTTATATCTTGTAGAAAAAGTATATCCCTGATGGATAAAAGGACCTTTTTAAAACAGTTGGGCAGCGCTGCGGTATTGACACCATTTCTCCCTTTTGATCTAAGAGCGATGCCGGAAGAAAAGGAAGCCTATCCGCCCTCCGATACCGAGGACTTCTGGCTCCGCATACGGCAAGATTATGCCTTAAAAACGGATTATATCAACCTTGAGAATGGATATTACTGTATTACACCCAAGCCCACGCTTCGTAAATATTTCGCGCATATAGAAGAAGTTAACCTCCATGGATCGTACTATATGAGGACCGTCCAGTGGGAGAATAAAAAAAAGATCGCCCAAAGATTGGCCGATTGGCTGGGCTGCAGCAGTGGGGAGCTGATTATTACCCGCAATACTACAGAATCATTAGATATGATCATTTCCGGATTCCCCTGGAATGCCGGAGATGAGGCCATTTATGCCAGGCAGGACTATGGATCCATGATCGATCAATTCGAAATGATAGGTCGGCGTTATGGGGTGGTGAACCGAGTGATCTCTATACCCAATCACCCTGAGTCGGATGAAGAAATCGTAGCCCTCTATGAGCAGGAGATCACCTCAAATACCAAATTGATCATGTTGTGTCATATGATCAATATCACGGGCCAGATATTGCCGGTAAAAAAGATATGTGAAATGGCACATCGCCATGGTGTTGAAGTAATGGTCGACGGCGCACACTGTGTCGGGCATATTGAAGTTGATATCGCCGAACTGGGATGCGATTATTATGCCTCGAGCCTGCACAAATGGTTAAGCGTACCTCTGGGGGCTGGTATCCTCTATGTTTCCGAAAAAAACATACCTAAGATCTGGCCTTTGTTGGCCGAACACAAACGGGAGGATGGGGATATAAGCAGGCTAAATCATACCGGAACACATCCGGTCTATACCGATCTGGCCATCGCAGATGCTTTAGACTATCTGGAGATGATCGGGATGGAACGAAAAGAATCCCGCTTAAGGTATTTGCAGCGCTATTGGAGCGAACCCCTGAGAGAGGTACCCGGATTGCAGATCAATACCCCCCGGGAAGTTCAGCGAAGTTGCGGAATTGGAAATATTGGGGTGGAGAATATCGAACCGGCAGCATTGGCAAAAACCCTTCTGAAGGAACACAAAATCTTCACGGTAGCTATTAATAATGCAAACGTTCAGGGTTGTAGAATTACCCCGAATGTCTACACCACTACAGCAGAACTGGACCGTTTTATTGATACGATGAAGTCGCTGGCAGTTCGGTAGTTAGTATGGCGAAACTGGTATAACCAGCAGTTGGAAGGGATAAAAAATACTCGTACCTTTAGCCGTACAGACGGCTCTATTTAGAGACCAATTAACTGATAATCAACCTAAAATCAAACTACATGTCTGGATCAAACAGTAAATGGGAATTAAGGCATAGCGTGACTTTATTGCGCGTATTTATCGGCTGGCATTTCCTTTATGAAGGGGTGATCAAAATCTATAATCCTGATTGGACCTCCTTTGGCTACCTGGCTACGGCTCAGGGCCCTTTAAAACCTCTATTTATCTGGATCAGTCAGGAGCCCATGATCGATTGGGCAGACTCACTCAACTGGATAGCGCTGATGTTCGTCGGGATTACACTTCTTCTTGGAGTTTTTGAGAAAATGGGTGCGCTGGTAGGAGTGCTTCTGCTTGCACTTTATTATCTCGCACATCCATCCTTTCCATGGTTACCCCAGGTAAATGTGGAAGGCAGCTACTGGTTCGTCAATAAGAATCTTATCGAGCTTGCGGCCTGCCTGGTCCTTTATAAATTTCCAACCGGTGAAACTTTCGGGCTTGGGGCGGTTTTCAAAAAACGAAAGGAAGCTCAAAATAAATCGCAATAGTAATCTATTGCACACTAATTCTAAAAAATACGCTAATCTTTAATAAATCCTGAAAATATGAAATGGACTAGAAGAGATGTTCTAAAAGGCCTTGGAGGTATACCAATATTAGGTGCCGTTTGGTGGGCTGGTGCGTCGAATGCCGTCTCAAAAAGAAGAAATAGATCTGAAATACTCGAACAGCTAAATATTCAACCATCCTTGCCTCCCTCTGTACCTGCTGTAGGAGGAGACCCTATTCGGGTTGGTATCATCGGATTTGGAATTCGGGGCGAACAATTATGCCGTGCACTCGGTTTCGCGACCAACGAGTGGAAAGAAGCAATGAAACTTGAAGCCCAGGAAGATCCCAAGCACTCGGCCCTAAAAGATTTCATGAATCAGGATAAACTCCATGTGAGGCTCGCTGGAGTATGCGACATCTTTGATGTGAGAGCGGAAAAAGCCCTGAATTCGTTTAATACGGATGACAACAAGATGAAACGTTATAGAACCTATCAGGAAATGATACGCAGTGGCGAAATAGATGCTGTGGTGATCGCTACCCCTGACCACTGGCATGCACCCATGTCGATCGATGCGCTCGAAAACGGTGTAAATGTCTATGTGGAAAAACCTATGACGCATACCGTTGAGGAAACCTACAGGCTTAAAAAAGCGGCTTTGAATTCTAAAGCGGTTTTTCAGGTGGGTCATCAACACAGGCAGACCATGAGCTTTAGAACGGCACAGGATATTATTGATAAAGGGGTAATCGGACATGTCTCGTTGATCCAAACCAATACCAATCGAAACGATGACAATGGTGCCTGGAATTATGAGATTCACGAAAAAGCAAGTGCGCAGACCATCGATTGGGATATGTTCCTGGGTTCTGCCCCGAAGATTCCCTTTAATAAGAATCACTTCTTCCGCTGGCGTAAATGGTGGGCCTATGGCAGTGGTTTGTCCGGGGATTTATTGACCCATGACTATGATCGTTTGAACTGTGTGCTTAAAATGGGAATCCCTAATTCCGTTATGGCCTCGGGCGGTATCTATACGCATAACGATGGCAGAAACGTTCCTGATGTACTTCAGGCTAATATGGAGTTTCCCAATTTCAGTACGGGTAGCAGTCAGGTTGAAGGCAAAGAAAAAGGAATGACATTCGTCTACAGCGCCACCCTGGGTAATGGTTTCAACAGACCAACTGTATTAATGGGACATGATGGTACCATGGAACTAGGCAACAGGCTAACTATCTGGCCTGATGGATCGTCTACAAAATATGCCGAGATGCTGGAAGGCGAAAAAATGAACCCAAGAATACCGATTTATCTATACGACCCCGGAGCCAATAGTCCGGACGCTGTTTCATCGGCCACTTCACAATATTTTGCCGATAAAGGTCTGATGTGGACTTATATCAACGGTAAGCGGGTAGATTCTACTTTCCTTCATATGAGGGAATGGCTGAGTGTTATCCGAAACGGGGGTAACGTTAGTTGTGGAATTCAGGAAGGTTTTGAGGAAGCCATCGCTGCCCATATGACCGGATTATCCTGGAAACTTGGCAGACGAATCGAGTGGGATGTGGAAAACGATAAGATCAAACCAATTGAAGGCATCAATTTTGATCAGGTTTTACTATCCGATCCTTTTGCGAAAATCGAAGAACTTGAACCTGATATCATCTCTCAGGTTTGAACCTTTTTATTAGCATAAAAATGAACCCTGTAGGCTCCTCTACAGGGTTTTTTGTTAAATGGCTGAAAATCAAAAACTGACAAATGTCATAGGACAAATTTGATACTATAGGTAATTTCATATCAATAAAATCCTAGTATCATGCAAGTCAAAAAAAACCCTCAAGCAGATTTAAATAAGAACAGTGGTCTGTATTTTGTTATAGGGCTTGCGATTGTATTATTTGTTACATGGAGGGCCCTAGAGTATAAGACCTATCCCAAAGATGACACTTTGGTAGACATGATTGAAGCTGTAGACGAGATTAAAGAAGACATTCCAATTACGGAACAGATCCGTACTACACCTCCACCACCACCTCCGGCAGCACCGGAAGTTATCGAAGTAGTGGAAGACACTGAGGAGATCGAGGAAACGATTATTGAAAGCACCGAAACAAGCCAGGATGCCATCGTAGATGAAGTGCTGGATGTTGATGATGTGGAAGCAGCAGAAGATGAAGAGGAGATCATCGTACCCTTTGCGATCATTGAAAACGTACCGATATTTCCTGGCTGTGAAAATGCCACCGGCAATGATGAGCGGAAAGCCTGCTTCCAAAGGATGGTTCAGGAACATGTAAGGAGGCAGTTTACCTATCCTCCCGCCGCCCTCGAATTGGGGATCACCGGCCGAGTCTTTGTTCAATTCTATATCAATACAAAAGGAGAGGTCGAAAGTATCAGAACCAGAGGGCCGGATAAACTGTTGGAAAAAGAATCACAGCGTATTATCGCCTCCCTCCCCAATATGACCCCCGGGATGCAAAGAGGAAAAGCAGTTAAAGTACCTTATAGTATACCTATTAACTTCATTATTCAGTAGATAAGAACAAGTTTATTGAGGAATTGATCCGTAGGCAAACACAGGATAATGGCAGGTTTCTGTGGGCGACTACGGATCAATCGTTTTCCAGTTGATAGTCGTAGATGTTCTGTGGTCCTTCGAGTAGTACCCTTACAATTTGAAGTGTACCATCTTCCCTGGTGGCAATTTGCCATTTAATCAGCGATATGGTTCCAGATTCAATCTCAATCCCGGTAATACTCCTGGGGTGTACACAACTGCCATCATTAAAAAATGGAATGTCGCCTGGTTCCGGAAATCGAGGACGGTGTGTATGCCCTGCAACGGTCATTAAAAGACCATTGTTCAGAATCCAGCGTTTGATCCTTTTTTCCACCTTGATAAGTTCCTTATGATTCCGAGCCGGACTAGTTGGGTCGGCTATGCCCCATACTTGTAGTGGCTTCCATAAAACCCTCACCAAAAACCTCTGAAATCGCCAACCGTGATAATTCATAAAATCGGCCTGATGTCCATGAGTCAGAAATATCTCCTGGCCAGTGACCTTGTGGCTCAATCTTATAGCTTCATGAAATTTAAGATCTTCAAATAAAACAGCTTCACGCTCATTTTTGGGATCGAAATAGGTTTTAAGGTGTTTTTGAACATAATCAGGATTTTTATACACCATATCATGATTACCGAAGATCAGATGCAAGCGGTTTTCCTCGTGAAACTGCTTCATGAGCATATAAACATTTTTGTGGGCTTCGAACAAAGGTTCAAAGCTTAAATGTTCCCATAATTCATCTCCATCCCCCAATTCACAATAGTGAAACCCCTGGCTAAAATAATAGCGTAACGCATGGAAATAAATATTTCTGTTGTTTGCGAATTCGTCGGCAAAGCTGTTATCTCCTCTGTGACAATCGCTAAAAAGGATAAACTTTGAACTATCATCAAAGGGAATCAATTTTGCATTTTTATAAGCCCGGGAAAGTCTTTTTTGAGAAGACATGCTTCAATTTTTCATAAATATCCAAAAAAATTGCATCGAAAAAAGAAATAAAACCCGATCTCCTTCGTCTATGATGATAAAGACCGGGTTTTGCCTTATGACGGCTTTAACATGAGCTTTGCGCAATGTTTTGTAATTTTACTTAGTAAATCCGACTAAACCGTATGATGAAAATCAAGGATAAGGAAATGCCGATGCAGGCATATATCAGCTTTAACAAACTGTTGAAGCAGTACGATGATATGGCTGAAAGCGATGATCCGGTATTGGCTGCCCGGGCGAAAGAAGTTCTCGATGCTCAAGCACCGTTTCCTTTCTTAAGGGACGGATTTACCGATGTTAAACTCCTGGAGAAACACAAGGATGTTATCAAGATCATTCTCAGGGATACTTTTGCGGATGTACTTACGGAGAATGAGATCAAAGCAGCCTCACTACCATACTTCGATATAGTTTTTAATACATCGAAAAGATTCGAAAAGATACTTAAGGGTGCCGGTCCTGATTTTAAACCAACTATCCGAAATCAGGAAGAGGGTATAGATTATATAATGGCATGTACGGTCATTCTCAATTACTATTATGGTTTTAAACTGGATTTCAGTCGGCCATATTTTTACGACATTCCCAATGCCAATGGAGTAATGCAGCATTACCGAATACTCTACAACGCAGACTTCATGGAGATCCTTCCAACCGATAAATCTCCTGAATTGACACAGGATGACTTGGATGAATTACTCGACAGTCCAAGGGATTTGGAACTCTGGCAAAAGAAAATACCACCAGACAGTTTTGTTTCTAAAGGTTTTGTGATTTCGAATATGTTCGATGTCACTGCAGAGCAGTCAATTTCTGGGATCAAATCGGAACTTATTGCAAGCGACAAACGGGGGAGTGATAATTTTATGGAAGATCTGCAAGATACTTTTAGATCGTTCTTCAGGATTAAGGATCTAAGAGTAGGTTTTTCTACTTATAACCAAAAAGCCGACAAATTCGAGAGGGTTCATGGCAAAGGGATCGATAGTTTTATACTGAACAATGATGATGACGCCAGGTGCGAACGGGCATTATGTCCGGGTTCGTACGATAAACTTCTCAATGCCAAGACTTATTTTACCATAGCGGATGTTGAAAAATATTTTAAGATTTCGGAAGGTCAGCCACCCTATAAAGTCTTACATGAGCAAGGAATAAAAAGCGCAATTTTTGCACCGATTGCGCACGAAGAGCAATTACTCGGTATCCTGGAAATAGTGTCCAAAACAAAGAATGGTTTGAATGGGGTTAATGCCACCAAACTAGATGATGTAATGCCTTATATCGTTTCGGCAGTTGTTCGCTCCAAAAATGAAGAGGAAAACCTGATCGATGCCATCATTCAGAATGAGTGTACTTCGGTCCATTCATCCGTTTATTGGAGGTTTCAGGAGGAGGCCAAGAAATTCATTATCGATGAACTTGAAGGCAATCATCCGTCATTTCAGGAAATTGTATTTACGGAAGTTTATCCGCTCTACGGCCAGGTAGATATCAAACAATCCTCCAATGCTCGTAATCTTGCCATCCAGCGCGATCTGATGATCCAGCTGAGCAATATCAGCAAAGTGGTGAAAGCTGCCTTTAAAAAGGAAGGTTTACCTATATATGAAGAAATAATTTTCCGTCTCGAGAATTGGGCAGATAGCATCAAGGACACGCTTTATTCGAGTAGTGAACAGAATATTTTTGATTTTATACAGGAAGAAGTAAACCCGATTCTGGAACACATCAAACAGATCAACGACGTTTTAGCCAGGAAGGTTGAGGCTTATAAAGAGACTATAGATCCGGAGACGCAAACATATTACGATCACCGAAGGAATTACGACGAGAGTGTGATGGAGATCAACCAGAGACTGGTGAACGTACTCGACAAGCGACAGGAAGAGGCACAACAAATGTTCCCTCATTATTTTGAGCGATTTAAGACCGATGGGATTGAACATAATATGTATATAGGAGCATCGATTGCCCGAGACAAAGCATACAACCCTCTTTATCTGAACAATCTTCGCTTATGGGAGCTGCAGGTGATGTGTGAAATGGAAAATACCTATTACAATATTAAACCCGAATTACCCGTACAGCTCGACGTAGCTTCATTGGTCCTGGTATATAGTACGGC
Organism: Flavobacteriaceae bacterium; assembly: GCA_039768345.1. Lineage (GTDB taxonomy): Bacteria > Bacteroidota > Bacteroidia > Flavobacteriales > Flavobacteriaceae > JAHEJJ01. The sequence goes on along the minus strand of JBDNAQ010000108.1, from coordinate 213 downwards.
CCTTTCTATCAGATTCCGAATGGATGAGAAACAGTTCGATGTAGATGGGACCTATAATGCCCGTTACGAGATTATAAAGAAGCGCATCGATAAGTCATATGTAAAGGGAACCCGTGAACGGCTTACCCAAAAAGGTAAACTTTCTATTGTCTATTCACAGAAAAAGGATGAACAGGAATACCTGAGGTATATTTCTTTCCTTAAGTCCAAAGG
>JBDNAQ010000107.1:0-6019 GCA_039768345.1 Flavobacteriaceae bacterium | reverse complement strand
GTCTTCAACAATCGGCTTTGGTATATAGGAGGTTTTACAGATAATGTCTACAGTTCGGCAGATGGAGTGAACTGGACCGAAGAAACCAACCAGGCAGAATTCGGAGCACGTACAAACCAGAGCAGCGTAATCTTCGACAATAAAATGTGGGTTATCGGAGGAGCTGACGCTGCCAATCCCTCCTCAAAGTACAATGATATTTGGTACAGTGAGGATGGCATCACCTGGATTGAATCTACGAGAGATGGAATTTTTGATCGCAGAGGTTCCCATAGCTCGGTCGTTTTTAATGATAAGATCTGGGTCATCGCCGGTGATGAAGGTGGAGTAGGCACTCCTTTCTTTAATGACGTGTGGTACCTGGAATAGATATTTCTCCGATATCAATATTTAACTGAATATTATCCCTGATTTTTCGAAAGAACGGTCAGGGATAATTTGATCTTTTCAGCAGCAATGAACACCCGCGAATAAACAGACAATCAACATAATAAATTCAAATAATCATGAAACAATTTATACTGATCACAGCAATAATATGGGCTACCCATGAATTACCAGGACAGCCTCTAACCCAACATCTGGAATTCCAGGAAATGGGATTGAGTTTTGATATCCCTCAGGGCTGGCAGGGAGAATTAGAGGAAGATGTAATAGTACTAAGGCATCGATCTCTGCCCGGGATGATGATCATCACAGAAAACCTCAGCAAAAGTAGTGATGAACTAAAGCTAACTGCGATGAAGGGAATCACAGAAGAAGGAATTCAACTTCAGCCTGTTGGAGACTTCACCAGTCAGAAAACCAGGGTTGAGGGCAATTATAAGGGATATTTTAACGGCAGCCAGGTAAAATGCTATGCCCAGGGGCTCATTAATGGATTGGGAAGCGGGATAAATATTTTTGTCCTTGCCGAAGATGATAAATTCACAAAAGAACATGAGCTGGAGGCAAAAAAATTGGCCACTTCGGTAAAATTCTTTCGATCCAGAATTTCCGCTGCTACCGAAGAATGGAAGACCAGGATAGCAGGCCGTCAACTGAAATACATGTATACTACCGGCGGATATGATGCCAACGGAGGCGGATCTAGCTTTTATAAAACCATAACCATAGATCTCTGCACCAACGGGCAGTTCGCCTATTATAACAATTCCAACTATTCGCATGATACAGGCGACCCCGGCGTAGATAGTGGGCAACCCGAAGTGTATACAGGCTCAGGCTATGGAAATAACACCGCAAATGCCCAGGGGGAATACAGGCTTTTTACGGAACGAAATGTGACCTACCTGGAACTTCAATTTTATGAGGGCGAAGTCTATGAATATCTGCTTTCTTTAGATGAAAATCAGGATGCTCTCTTAAACGGGGAACGATTCTTTATTACTGAGACAGAAGTCTGCTACTGATCATCATTCGATGTTCCAGGGTTTTCCCCCAATTCTGAAACCGCAGGGATATGCTGATGTATGTGATATCAGTTACTGCGACCTTGCCATTGAAACTTTAAGTCTATCAAAATGAAAACTATAAAAATTCTAGTCGTACTCAGTATCAGCCTTTTTGCTATAGCCGGTTGTAGTAAGGAAGACCAAAGGGAAATGATTTCGGCAAACGAAAGCAATGAAACCGAACAGGATGGGACAAACAGGGCTCCTCTTCCCCCTTCATCCCCGGTACCGGCAGATGGCAGTACCCAGGCAGTTTTCACCGACGTACTGCTGAGTTGGAGGTCTTCGGATCCCGATAAGGACAAGCTTACTTTCGATCTGTATTTTGGCGATGGCATCGACGCTATGAAGCTAATCGCCCAGGGGCTTCGTGATCCTCAATTTATGCTTGAGTTGATCGACACAGGAACTACCTATCTCTGGAAAGTAGTGGCAAAAGATGAAGCCGGACTCAAAGCCGAAAGCAAGGTATTCTTTTTTACAGTCGACCAAAAAGTGCTGGCGGAAGATGTATTCCTGATTACCCAACAGGAGGTAAATGACTTTGGCGCCTTGGGGATCAACAAAATTGAGGGAAATTTAAACATTGGCTCAAAAACCGACCCCATTGATATCTCCGATCTGACACCGCTCCTGACGCTCAACAAGCTGGAAGGTACTTTGGAAGTAGCGCAAACAGAACTCTCAGACCTTAAAGGACTATCCCATCTGACCTCCATTTCAGGACGACTTAAAATTTTGGAAAATCCTGTCCTGCAAAGTTTGGAGGGACTGGATCAACTGCAATCCACGGGAAGCAGCATCATTATAGAGGCCAATGCTTTCCTGTCGGACATCGGTGCGCTGGCTAATCTTGATAAAGCTAATTCAGATCTGATCATCAGAAGTAATCCATCGCTACAGAACCTTATCGGCCTGGAAAACATTTCCAGGACCGGATTGGATCTGGTGATCTCTGGAAATACTACCCTTCGTAATCTTGAGGCACTTGAAAGTATTACTGAGATCGGTGAAACGCTTCGGATAGAAAACAATCCTCTGCTTGTGTCCATTGAAGGACTACGTTCCCTTACCACGGTAGGTCTCATAAATATCGGCGAAAACAATAATCTTACTGATCTCCAAGGCTTAAATCAAATCAAAACCGTTAGTCGTCTTAGAGTAGAATTCAATGGGAGCTTAAGAGGTTTGGAGGGATTGGAAGGCCTTACCAGCATTAAGGGTCAGTGCCTGATCAACATTAATACCGAGCTAATCAGCCTTAAAGGCTTACAAAATATCAGCGAGATTAGTGGAGATCTGATTATAGGTCGTAATAATGGCTTAAGGAATTTGGAAGGCTTACAAAAGTTGATTTCTGTTGGCGGAAATCTGAAGGTCATCGAAAATTTATTTTTGGAAGATGTAAAAGGCTTTTCCAGCCTCAGTAGTATCGGAAATGAAATGCTCGTAGAAGGCAATATTATGCTTGCTCACCTAGATGGATTGGAAAACCTAATTGAGATTGGAAATGATTGTACGATAAAAACCAATAGTATCCTAAAAGACTACTGCAGCCTCAACAACCTTTTTATGAATGGTAAAATCAACGGAGAGTTTGTTACACAAAGCAATCAATACAATCCAACCGAAAAGGATATGAAAGAAGGAGCATGTAAAGTCAATTAGTAGAATATACCGGATACTGCTATCCTGAAGGATTATGGTTTCTCATAGGTGACAGAAAAAAGGTTAAATGATCTTCCTTGCAGTTTTTGACAATTGTTGAGACTTAGCAAAACTTTCCTTTGTACTTTTGCTTCTTTATTGATTTCACCTAGCGTTATGGCAGATTCCAGAACCGCGTCGATGAAGATCCTGTCGGAAATTCAGCGAGTCGTCGACATCCAAAGCAAGATCATTTATTTTTTACTCAGTATCATTGCTGCAGGTATATTAACCTACATGCTTTACGAGCCGGCAATGAACGAGGCACAATTAACAGTGCTCTTCGTACTGATCCTCGCCATAGGACTCTGGGTTACAGAGGCTATACCGCCATTCGCGGTCGGATTGATGGTTTTCGGGGGTTTGATCTATTCGATGAGTAACTATTACTATAAGGTGGATCCGGATAATGTACGTGAACATCTGGTAGAGTATGTAAATTCCTGGTCGAGCAGTGTGATCTGGCTCATGTTAGGCGGATTTTTTATTGCCGAAGCCATGAGTAAAACCAAACTGGATCGCACGGTTTTTCGAATGTCGATTTCCAAGTTCGGAACAAAACCAAAGTACATACTGTTAGGACTGATGCTTACCACCGCATTGTTCTCCATGATCATGAGCAATACGGCTACCACCGCCATGATGATCGCCTCGGTGATGCCATTCATCAATACGCTCGATAATAAATCATCTTTTTCCAAGGCTATACTTATCGGGGTTTCAGGAGCTGCCTCTATCGGGGGTATGGGTACACTTATCGGTTCCCCGCCCAATGCTATTGCGGTTGAGGCCCTTAACAATCATGGTTACGCCATTGGGTTCCTGGAGTGGATGGTGGTAGGATTTCCTATAGCGATTATCCTTGTATTGCTTTTCTGGTGGGCATTATCGCGCAGGTATATCCCCACGGAAAAACCGATGATCATCGAACTGGAAGATGATTCCTTAAAACCATCGGATCCTAATTACCGCTTCGAAAAGATTAAAAGACGTGTGGTGCTGATCGTTCTTGGCGTTACCCTGTTATTGTGGCTTACCGAAAAGATACATGGGGTACCCGCTGCCATGGTGTCCTTTCTGCCCATTATCTTGTTGACCATGTCGGCGATCATTACAGGCGATGATGTGCGTAAACTACCCTGGGATACTTTGATGCTGGTTGCAGGCGGACTTACCCTTGGCCTGGCTATTAAGGATACCGGGCTGGCGAGTTATTATGTGGATAAGCTCGCCAATTTTGATCTTAATTTCTACCTGATCGTAATAGGTTTTGCATTCCTAACGGTGATCATGTCTAATATCATGAGTAATACGGCCACGGCCACCATCCTGATCCCGATCAGCCTTATCCTGGCTTTTGACAATCCGGTGATCCTGCCACTTGTTATAGGACTCAGCGCCTCAACAGCGTTGTTCCTGCCTATTTCAACCCCTCCAAATGCTATCGCTTTCAGCACCGGAAAACTGGAACAAAAGGATTTTCGCTTTGGCGGCTTGTTCGCCGGACTTATTGGTCCGATCATTATAACGCTCTCGGTTTTCGGACTTGCCTGGTTGTTTAAAATGATGGAATTATAACAAGAGAAGCACCCAAACGGATGCTTCAATTCGATGATTATCTTATAAAAGTATTATTGCAAGTAGGCCTAATCAGCATATGCCTCCTCATGGACATTTGCAACCGCCCTGCCCGAAGGATCGTTCATGTTTTTAAAAGCCTCGTCCCATTCAAGCGCTACTTTAGTACTACAGGCCACCGAAGGTTCCTGTGGTACACTCAATGCGGCAGCATCGGAAGGAAAATGACCTTCGAATATACTCCTGTAATAATATTCCTCCTTTGATGAAGGGGTTTGAATTGGAAAACGGAACCGTGCATTGGCCATCTGTTCATCCGATATTTCCTTATCTACAAGTTCCTTTAAAGTATCGATCCAACTATAACCCACCCCGTCCGAAAATTGTTCTTTCTGGCGCCAGGTAACTGATTCGGGAAGATATGATTCAAATGCTTTACGCACCACCCATTTTTCCATTCGCTCACCATTGATCATCTTATCCTTTGGATTCATTCTCATGGCCACATCGATAAACTCCTTGTCGAGGAATGGTACCCGGCCTTCGATTCCCCAGGCCGCAAGCGACTTATTAGCCCTAAGGCAATCATACTGATGAAGTTTCTTCAATTTACGCACGGTTTCATCGTGAAAATCCAGGGCGCTGGGAGCCTTATGAAAGTACAGATAACCTCCGAACAATTCATCTGCGCCCTCGCCTGAAAGCACCATTTTAATACCCATGGATTTGATCACACGGGCCATAAGATACATCGGTGTTGATGCCCTGATCGTGGTAATATCATAAGTTTCCAGGTTATAGATCACATCTTTGATCGCATCTAAACCCTCCTGGATGGTAAATTTGATTTCATGGTGGATGGTCCCGATATGTTTAGCCACCTTTTGTGCTGCTTCAAGGTCTGGTGATCCTTCCAGTCCTACCGAGAAGGAATGCAATTGTGGCCACCAGGCCTCCTTGGTATCATCACTCTCAATCCGCATTTGGGAATATTTTTTTGCGATGGCCGAGGTAACCGAAGAATCGAGGCCTCCTGAAAGCAAAACACCGTAGGGAACATCGGACATGAGTTGCCTGTGTACTGCAGCTTCCAACGCATCCCTGATCTCATCAATAGAGGTTTCATTCTCCTTTACCGCTTCGTATTCCATCCAGTCACGACTATACCATCGCCTGGTTTCTCCGTCAGAAGAGTGCAGGTAATGGCCGGGAGGAAATACTTCGATCTTATTGCATATCCCTTCCAGCGCCTTTAACTCAGACGCGACATAAAAAGTCCC
>JBDNAQ010000106.1:0-15021 GCA_039768345.1 Flavobacteriaceae bacterium | reverse complement strand
TGGATTTGCTTTCAGCAATAATATTTTGGATCTGTGGTTCATCGAATAATAGATGTGATGCTATTTTAAACATTGCCGATTCCTGGTAGATGGTCTCATCATCCGTATGGTAAAATGCCTTGATCACCTCTATCTGTTTTTCGATCTGGCCAACAATCTTCTGTGTCCAGGCTTCGGTAGTATTAACTACAATAGTAAACTTGGAGACATGTTCAATTTCTGATTTTGACACATTTAAACTCTCAATATTAATGTGCCGTTGCATGAAAACACCTGATATTCTATTGAGTAAGCCTACACTGTTCTCTGAGTATACCGAAATAGTAAACCATTTTTTTTCCATTTATAACCTATTTAAGTCTGATATCTGATACTGAAGCCCCTGAAGCGATCATTGGAAATACATTATCTTCCTTCTCAACCTTCACTTCCAGGAAGAAAGGCTCTTCGGAAGCGATCATTTCTGAGACAGCCGCAGCCAGGTCTTCTCGCTTATTCACGCTTCTTGCCTCAATGTGATAGCCTTCGGCAATTTTTACAAAGTCGGGGTTCGTCATTACCGTAGAGGCATATCGCTTTTCGAAAAAGAGTTCCTGCCATTGACGCACCATACCGAGATGATCATTGTTAAGCACCACTATTTTTACAGCGGTCTTATTTTGATAAATCGTGGCGAGTTCCTGAATAGTCATCTGATAGCCACCATCCCCGATTACAGCAACTACCTCCCTGTCTTCTGCTCCCATTTTTGCGCCAATGGCAGCAGGAAGGGCAAAGCCCATGGTCCCGAGACCACCTGAGGTTATATTGCTTTTGGAATGGTTAAACCTGGCATATCGGCAAGTGATCATCTGATGCTGTCCGACATCGGTTACGATGATCGCTTCGCTTTTGGTGGCATTGTTTATTTCTTTTATAACTTCCCCCATGGTCAGCCCATCTTTGGTGGGATGAAGGTCGTTTTTAATCACAGCCTCATATTCTTCCTCATATTTTTCCTCAAATCTGGCCCGCCAAGCTTCGTGACTATTCTCATTCAGCATCGGTAATAATAATTCTAATGATTCTTTGGCATCCCCTAAAATGGGAACATCGACTTTTACATTCTTGTTGATCTCCGCCGGGTCTATTTCTAAATGGATGATCTTGGCCTGCTTGGCATATGTATCCAGGTTTCCGGTAACCCGGTCATCAAATCGCATTCCAATCGCGATCAGGACATCACATTCATTGGTCAGTACATTGGGTCCGTAGTTGCCATGCATTCCAACCATTCCAACATTTAGTGGATGGTCTGTGGCAAGAGCCGAAAGGCCCAATATGGTCCATGCGGCCGGTATTCCGGTTTTTTCAATTAGTTCTTTGAGCTGTTCTTCTGCATTCCCGAGGATAACACCCTGCCCAAAAATGATATATGGCTTTTTAGCGCTGTTGATCAAAATGGCTGCCTGTTCCAGTTTATTTGTATCGGGCTTTGGGCGGGGTTTATAACTTCGCACCCCCTTGCAATGCTCATATTCGAAATTGAATTCTTCAAATTGGGCATTTTTAGTAATATCGATCAGCACCGGTCCGGGTCGTCCTGACTTCGCAATGAAAAAAGCCTTGGCCATAATTTCCGGAATTTCAGAGGCTCTGGTAATCTGATAATTCCATTTTGTCACTGGCATGGAGATCCCAATGATATCGGTTTCCTGAAATGCATCAGAACCCAACAAATGACGGGGTACCTGGCCGGTGATACACACAATAGGTGTCGAATCGATCTGAGCATCAGCAATGCCTGTAACGAGGTTGGTTGCTCCAGGACCCGAAGTTGCTATAGCCACTCCAACTTTTCCAGTTACCCTCGCATAGCCTTGTGCGGCATGAGTAGCCCCCTGCTCGTGGCGGGTAAGGATATGCTGGAGCTTGTCCTGGAATTTATATAACTCGTCGTAAACCGGCATGATCGCTCCACCGGGATAGCCATAGATCAAGTCTACCCCCTCTGCCAGCAGGCAATGAATTATGGCTTCAGCACCGGTTATTTTTATAGCTGTACTCTTTTCTTTTTTCTTTGTGGTCTCCTTAAGTGTTTCCATTTGATATACATATGGGATTCAACATATGGCCCTGATCGATCTTTTATATCTGGTCGGTAACGCAACCTTCGGATGCGGATGATACCGTTTTTGCATATTTATATAAACTTCCCCTGCTAACTTTTAATGGTGGTTGCTTCCATATTGCTCGCCTTCTAGCCAACTCTTCTGTACTAAGCTCAACGCTTATTTGGTTTTGCTCAGCATCAATGGTGATCATATCCCCATCTTCCAAAAGCGCTATTGTACCTCCCTCCTGGGCCTCCGGAGCAACATGTCCTACAACGAAGCCATGTGTGCCACCTGAAAACCTGCCATCGGTAATCAATGCTACCTCTTTTCCAAGTCCGGCGCCCATTATTGCTGCTGTAGGTTTCAGCATTTCTGGCATGCCAGGCCCCCCTTGCGGTCCTTCATAGCGGATCACTACCACATCTCCTTTTGACACCTCGCCCTGGCCTATGCCCTCATTAGCTTCGAACTCATCATTGAAGACTTTGGCTGGCCCGGTAAAATGCAATCCTTCCTTACCCGTAATTTTTGCTACTGCCCCTTTTTCGGCGAGATTACCATAAAGAATGCGAATATGTCCCGTTGGCTTAATGGGCCGTTCCAATGGCATAATAACATTCTGTCCTTCGCTCAAACCAGTTAGCTCTGAAAGATTTTCTGCAACAGTTTTGCCTGTCACGGTAAGGCAGTCACCATGAAGCATACCATTTTCCAGCATAAACTTCATAACCGCCGGAGTGCCACCTATTCGATGTACGTCTTCCATTAAGTATTTCCCACTGGGTTTCAGATCGGCAAGGAAGGGAGTGTTGTTGCTAACTTCCTGAAAATCTTTCAGGCTAAGCTCTATCTCAGCGGCTCTGGCAATGGCAAGAAAATGAAGTACAGCGTTGGTAGAACCTCCCATCACTGTTATAAGTCTTAAAGCGTTTTCAAGCGACTTTTTATTGATTATATCACTAGGTTTAATGTCTTTTTCAATCAGATTCCGCAATGCTCTGCCACTGTTAATACAATCCTCTTTTTTTTCAAGACCTGTAGCCGGATTGGAAGAGTTATAGGGAAGGGCCATGCCCAAAGCTTCTATGGCTGAAGCCATGGTATTTGCAGTATACATACCGCCACAGGCACCAGCACCTGGACATGCATTTTGTATGACAGCCTTGTAATCATCCTGATTAATTGTCCCGGCTACCTTTTCCCCCCAGGCTTCAAATGCCGATACAATATCTAATTTCTTATCACCTACGCATCCTGAAGCTATGGTACCGCCATAGACGAGTACAGAAGGCCTGTTCAGCCTGATCATGGCCATCAGAGCACCAGGCATATTCTTATCACAACCCACAACACTTACCAGTCCGTCGTAATTCATGGCCTGTACCACGGTTTCCATCGAATCTGCGATTATGTCTCGTGAAGGCAGCGAATAACGCATTCCATAAGTACCCATTGAAATTCCATCGCTAACCCCAATTGTATTAAAAATCAGACCAACCAGATCCTTTTCCTGGATCCCCTGTTTTACATATTGTGCCAGTTCGTTTAAATGCATATTGCAGGGGTTGCCCTCATAACCCGTACTTCCTATGCCAATAAACGGCTTTTCCAGGTCTTCCTCACTAAGGCCAAGTGCATATAACATGGCCTGTGCCGCAGGTTGAGTAGGGTCCTGGGTTACGTTCTTGCTGTACTTATTTAATTCCAATTTTTATCTTGTTGTAATTATCGAATTTCAAAGATATACCTTTCGTTCAGCATGATTTTTTAACAAAACTCCTTTGTTTAAACTCAATAAATCAATTATTTATTTATAATTCTGATAATGAGTTATATAAGTCGTTATTTCATATCATATCCAATAAATACTAAGGGAACAATGTAAGCCCGAATAGATGGTCATTAAAAGGTGATGCTTTGCTTGTGTGATCCTGTCTGGTCAGACCCTGTCGAAATATATTTGATCGCCAAACTTTTTTTGGGCAAGAACCGAAATGGCGTTTTCGTCGAGTTGTAAAACTCTCGGATATCCACCTGTTGTCTGTCCATCGCGCATCAGGATTATCAATTTACCCGAGGGGGTAAGTTGTACAGTGCCCGGCAAATTAGCCGAAGTTATCATCGAAATCTTAGGCGAATTAATCTTTTCCTGTAACTGATAGGCCATTCGGTTGTATTCTTTTGCAATTGTGAAAGCCGTATTGAACAATTGTTCTCTGCTCACAGGGTCGAGAAGATTAAATTCGGGTCCTTCATGCACGTCTATATGTTGCTTCTTTAATAGGGAGTCTGTCTTGATGGAGGAAATCTTTGGCTTAAAATCGCTTATTGGACTATAAGGGATCTCATCTCCTGATCGTATACTGTCTATTGAGGTGATGGATTTGAAATAAGACCGACTACCTAATATTTCGGGGATCTGGATCCCGCCTTTTATCGCCAGATAAATTCTAAGACCACGTTTGAGCTTTCCAAACGAAAGTATATCACCAGGTTTTACCTGGTGAATTTCGTTATTTGGCAGATGCTTACCATCGATAGATGCAGGCATTTCTGCACCTCCCAAGGCAATAAAAGTGGGCTCCTCAAATTGAAGTCTTGGTCCGGTCATGGTAATCTCCAATACGGCATCTCCTGGTTGATTTCCAAGGAGCGAATTAACCATCTGGCCTGTTTTCTCATCCATATATCCACTCCACGGAACGCCCTTATCTCTTAAGCCGTAGCGGCCTGCGTCTTGTATAGTAGTAAAAAAACCAGGCTCTAATACTTTAAACATCTACAATGCTGTGTTCTAATTTGTAAATTCCTACTTGTGTTTCAATCTTATAAAGATCGTAGGCTGCTTTAGTTATGGGATAGAACTCAATGCGATCCCCTACATTCACAAAACAGGGGTTATTCGCTTCTGCTTTGAATATCGGGATGGGACAGTTTCCAATTATATTCCAACCTCCAGGTGATTCCTGTGGATAAATTCCTGTCTGCGGACCGGCAAGGCCAACAGAACCCTGAGGTACCCGTAGCCTTGGGGTTTCTTTTCTTGGAATCTCCAATTCATCGGCCAATCCTCCCAGATACATAAATCCTGGGAGGAAACCTATGCCATAAACCGTATAAATTGACTGGGTATGCATTTTAATGATCTCGTCAGCCGACAGATTGAGCGTGTCGGCGACTATCTCCAGGTCGATTCCAAATTCCAGATCATAACAAACAGGAAGTTTCCAGAGTTCACGTTTAATAGGTACCCGACTCTTTATGTCGTGATACCAGCCTTTTAATCGTTCTATGAGTAGTTGAGGATCCCCTATTTTTTCACGGCATATCAAAACAACTGAGTTGTAAGCGGGCACCAGTTCCCATAATGCCGCATCGAGCCGCTCTGATTTAAGATGCTCTGCAAAGGCCAGAACATTGTATAAGATAGTTTCATTTACCTCGGCTGGCCATTCAATAAGAATGGCTTTTTCACCAAAAAGTTTTAAAGAAATGGGATATTTACTCACTTATCAATACTAATTCGCCGACTCGGTAATTCCTTAGCAAGATACGTCAATATTTGCAATGCTGAAGAGGTATCACCGTGAATGCAATAGGTGTTGGCCTGAATTGGTACTATTTCTCCATCTATTGTTCTCACTTCAGCCCGATGAACCATACGCACCAGATGTTCCATGACCAATTCGGGTTGATGAATTATCGCATTTGGTTCAGATCTAGATACCAGGCTAAGATCGCTGTTGTAATTGCGGTCTGCAAAGGCCTCATACGAAACCTCAATTCGGTGTTGATCAGCGGTAATTGCAAGGGCAGAATTGTAGGGAGCATATAGTTTTACCCCATTTATAAAAGGCTTAATTGCCTTGATGAATATTCCGGCCAGGTGCCGGTCCCTGGCCATGTCATTGTAAAGTGCACCATGTGGTTTAATATGGTGGAGTCTGGCCTTCTTTCGTTTCATTATCATCATAAAATCACCGAGTTGATCCCTTATGCTTTGAATAAGATTTTCCTCAGTGATATCCAGGCTGCGCCTCCCGAAATTCTTTCTATCCGGATAAGATGGATGTGCACCGATACTCACACTGTGCTGTTGGGCCAGGTCAATGCAGCTCTCCATAGATTTTTCATCTCCGGCATGACCCCCACAAGCAATACTACATGAAGATATAAGTGGTAAGAGTTGGGCCTCGTTTCCCTGCCCTTCTCCGGTATCACAATTGATATCAATTAGAAATTTCTTCACATCAGTCGGTAAATACAACAAAAATACTCTTAATACCCAATAGAAATACAATGCCAATGATCATTAATGATAATACATTTTGCCATAACGCATTTTTGTTAATACCCATGAGTTCTTTTCTATTGATCATCCATAACAGTGTAACGGCGATTAGTGGCAATAACAGACCGTTTGCAACCTGTGCAAACTGAATGATCTCGATGGGTCTTATTTGCAGACTTAATGACCCTGCTCCGATCAACAACACTATCATCCACACCATTCTGAACCGAGGGTCTTTCATAGTCGCATTCCACCCAAAACAGTTATTAACAACATAGGCTGCTGCGAGGGGGGCTGTTATAGAAGAGGTAATTCCGGCAGCAAACAAACCGATGCCCATAAAAACCGATGCCGCATTCCCATAGAGCGGCTCCAGGCTTTTGGCCATATCCAGGGCATTTGAGATTTCATCTTTTGGAATAGCGGTAGCGGCGATTATGACAGCCATAGAAACAAATCCTCCTAGCATCACCGAGAACAAAGTGTCTTTCCTGGCCTTAGATAGATCGGAAACAGAGGACCACTTTTCCCTCACAAGAGAAGCGTGAAGAAAGAGATTATAAGGTACTACGGTAGTCCCGATTAGGGCTATGATGGTCAGTAGACTACCCGAAGGAATCTCGGGGGTAAAAAGACCTTTTAAAATACCGGTGATCGAAGCATTGGTGAGTATAGCCGTGATCACAAATGAAAGGCTCATGAGGCCCACAAGAGTTATAAATGTTTTTTCCAGTACTTTATAAGACCCTATAAACAATAAGGCAAAAGCAAGTCCCCCGATAATCCAGGGATAATAGGCAAGACCGCCACTTCCGAATAAAGCTTCTAATCCAAGAGTGGCTCCACTGATATTACCAGCTTCATAAGCGGTGTTCCCTATCACGATTGCGGCCAGAATTATACCTAAAACCATAGTTCGGACCAGTCGGTTCGGTATTTCTTCTCTTAAAAGTGAAGTAAGTCCTTTCTGGGTAACAATACCTAAGCGAGCGGCCATTTCCTGTAGTACTACGGTGGCCACCACAGAAAGAAGCATGGCCCATAGAAGCGCATAACCGAAATTTACCCCGGCCAGGGTACAAATCGTAATGGTGCCGGGGCCGATAAAAGCAGCCGCTACCAAAATACCCGGTCCGATATTCTTAAATATGTTCAAAATGCACTTAGGATTATTGAGCTTGGTAAATATAAACTGTTTTCGGTGTTAAAATGATCTGAAGACAAAGTGTTCGTTCGGTAAAATTTTAACATAAAAGATGCATTTCATCTAAAAATTTGCATTTCATCTAAAAACGGGGTGCCGTACGTCGATAACGTATAATAATCAATTGATCGTCTGGTTATAATTATTCCAAATCATAAACCCACCTACCAAGATGACATGTTTGGAATGTAATAATGAGCTCAGCTATATGGATCATCGTGAGGCTATGGAAAGCCTTGGCGTTGAGCTCTGCAAAAAGCATAAGAAAAGAATCGACAAGCTGATCAAAGCCAACAATACACCGGTGGCTGCCATTCAGTTATACTATGGCCTCAAGGCCGAGGGTGAAAGTCCGATGCTGGAATGGTGGGATGGAAAGAAATATGTAGACCTGTCATTTTCACGGGTGAAACTCAATATAGAAATAGACGATCGGTATGAGAAACTGACCGATGAGAAGGCACTTGGGTATCTTCAAAAAACCATGGAGTCGTTCGAAAATGGGTTTACTACAATAAAAGTTCCCCATACACTGATCAAATATCATTTAAAGGAGACCATACAGAATATATTAGGAATTATGGAGGGATTGAGGGCTAATGTAAAACTGATCTAACAAGATAATTCAAAAATTCTGAATGATGGATGCAAACACATATTATACAGACAGATCGTATAAGGTAAGTAAGCTGATTTTATTCTTGCTCACCTTCTCGGCATTGACCATTATGATAAATATACAGCCCGAAATATCCAGATATCTTTTCGGATTACCAATTATCGTCTCCGGGCTGTTGGGAATATTCGGGGCCTATATCCTATATAAAGGAAGGAACGAGCCAACCAATGAAAAAAAGTTGGTAGCCCTGGTAGTACATTCAGCCATGGTTATTCTTATCCTCACCATTTTAATTTCCAATACTTTATACAAGCTCTGAGCCCACAACACTTTTCTGATTCTTAGAGAGAATAATTCATAGAAGTTCCAATACATCGGCCATGATCTTCTTTTAATCTTGGCGGATTTTCGAATCCTAACATATTCTTCGTATCTTTTTTCCTAATCCATAGGAAATGAAAAATATCGATAGAAGAAAATGGCTAAAAACCGTTGGATTATCTGGTGGTTTTGCCTTGCTGGGAGGATTTGAGGGCCTGGCCTTTCCTCCTAATGCGAATCACAGGAGCAACTCTTTACCTATTTCTTTAAATGCTAACGAAAACCCTTATGGCCCTTCTGCCATGGTTCGAGAAGTACTGTCATCTTCCTTTGACCTGGCCTGCCGATACCCTTTTCGAACCCTCTCCGGTGTTGTTCAACTCATCGCCGAAAAAGAAGGTGTAAGTAAAGATCATATAGTGGTAACCGGAGGATCCACAGAAGGACTTAAGGCCTGTGGGCTGCTCTTCGGAGGTCCTGGAAAGGAGATCATTGCGGCCGACCCCACTTTTCAGGCCCTGCTGCGCTACGCAGAAAATTTAAATACCAAGGTGCATCGAGTCCCTTTAAATGAGGGCCTGGAACACGACCTGGAGGCCATTAGCAATAAGATAAACGACAAGACCAGCCTGATCTTCATTTGCAACCCTAACAATCCTTCCGGAACACTGCTTCCTGCTGATGCCATGAAAGATTTTTGTCTATCACACGATCAGAATGCTGTGATTTTTAGCGATGAAGCCTATTATGATTTTATAACTGAACCCGATTATCCCTCCATGGTAAGTCTGGTCAAAGAAGACAGGAATATAATTGTCTCCAGAACTTTTTCAAAAGTATATGGTCTTGCAGGTATGAGAATCGGATATCTAATTGCCCGACCAGACACCGCCAGAAGACTTAAAAAGGTGGTTATGGCCAATACCAATATTCTTGCTTTGGAAGCGGCCAAAGCGGCTCTCCAAGATGATGAGTTTTACCAATTCAGCATCCTTAAAAATCATCAGGCCAAAGCGACTGTCTATAAAACAATGGAAGAACTAAATTTGCCTTATATCCGTTCCCACACAAACTTTGTATTCTTTAAACCCGGCATGTCGATTCATAATTTGATCCCTGCCATGAAGCAAAAAGGGGTTCTCATTGGACGACCTTTTCCTCCTTTAACGGACTGGGCAAGGATCAGTACGGGTACTGCAGAAGAAATGAAATTATTCTCCAATGCATTAAAAACTGTATTATCTTGATATACAGTATTATAGTATAATTTTATTGATCAATTAGTTTCAACTTAAGAATTATTTACAAAACACCGTCCACCGATTAAAAAATTTGAAAAATACCTGGGTGAATTCGTCTATGGCGGGATCGATGGATGCGTTACTACCTTTGCGGTCGTAGCAGGATCTGTAGGAGCCGGACTCGATAGCGCAATTATCATTGTCCTTGGTTTTGCCAATTTACTCGCCGATGGATTTGCCATGTCTGTGGGTGCTTACCTTTCCAGTAAATCCAACAAGGATAATTATCAAAAACACCGCCAGATTGAATATCAGGAAATAGAAGAGGCACCGGAGGATGAGCGAGAGGAGATCAGGCAGATATACCGGGCCAAAGGCTTTAGCGGAGATCTTCTTGAAAAGGTAGTCGGTGTAATTACCAGTAATAAAGATCGATGGGTAAATGATATGATGCGTGAGGAGTTAGAAATGCTAGACGAAGACAAATCGCCAATAACTATCGGCGCGGTTACTTATGTCTCCTTTATTCTTATCGGTTTGATACCACTGGTGATTTACGTGATAGATCTTTATCACCCCTTAGGGCAAAACCTTTTCCTGATCTCATCGATCCTTACAGCCTTGGGGTTTTTGATTATCGGACTATTAAAAGCCCATGTTAATCAAACGGCTTATTGGAAAGGAATGGTAGAGACTGTATTACTTGGTGGTATGGCGGCTATGGTTGCTTATTTTGTAGGGGACTTGTTGCAAAGCCTGGTCTCAATACCTTAATCTCAAAAATGTAGGAATATTCTGTATAAAATATAGCGATTTGGAACTCATTTCAAACGTTTGTAGGTAAAATATGTCATTTTATCGATAACAAAGGTCCTAAAACGATTAAATTTCAAATTTTAATTATAAAGGTGTTGATTTGATCACAGTCCCCATTTATTTCTTAAAAGCCCCACATATGAACAAAAAAACTACAATTTCCTACATGCTGTACGCTTTCTGTACATTCTGCATTCTCTGGGCGGTTTATATTATGCTTTTTCGCATCTGAATAAAGTTATTTGCGCTAGAGCCTAATACATTGAGCTATCTTACATCATCAAACATGTAAGAACCCATGTTTCCAGTTAAATTATCTAACGTAATTCTATCAATTCAACAAAAACGCCATCGGGGTCCTGGACAATGATCAATGTATAGGCATCCCGTTCTACTTCACCAATCACCGTAATATTCGCATTTTTAATTCTTTCCTTTACTCCACGGAGTTCGTTTAAATAAAAAGTTATATAGTTTACACCGGCACTTTGGCCAATAGCCTTCATTTTTTCTGAAGACTTCACTTCATCGAAATAGGCAAGTTTTAGCATTGTAGCCGTGTTGGTCTCGCGCATCTTAAAAATCTTAACCGCAAACGGCCGGTTATCCGACATTCCGGCTTCCTGTGCCCATTCTGCAGAAAGTTCAAATCCTCCTACCTCCTTCATACCGATGACATCTGTATAGAATTCTTGTGACTTCTTCAAATCACTCACCACCAGTCCGACGGCCCCTACGCCAAGATCTGCCGGCTGAGAGAATAATTTTGAACATCCAAACAAAAGTAAAATTGCAATAAGTGAGAATTTATACATCTTTAATAATTTAGAGACTTAAAATACAAAAAAAGCCCAGGTAAACAGGGCTTTGAATATGGTATTCAATTTCGTTGAGAAGGAGTGAATTCCTTTTCCTGGCAACAAAAAAGGGCAATCCTTTTGAGAATTACCCTTTTAGAGTATAAAAACCTAAGTGGCTTAAATCATTTACAGCTCCACCACAGCGGCTTTCGGTGCATTTTTCTTAACGGAAGAAATTCCATTTTCCATAGAGGAGTTGCTGGAATACATCTGGCTGGTGCCAATTACCTGACCATTAGTTGATTTCAAGTTGAATCGTGGTTTTCCATTAGATGCGGTGGTGCGTTCAAAACAGTTGTCATTGGAACAGTTCTTCTGAACAGAAGCAATTCCATTCTCGCAGGCGCTCTTAGAATTATAGCCTTCACTGCTGAGAATTACCTGCCCATTGCTCGCTTTTAAATTGAATCGAAACTTACCGGCTTTGTCTTTTTTAATTTCAAATTTACCCATGGTACTTTTTTGTTACGTATTAATTAATGGTATGTGTTTTATTACCCGTTAAATATAAAAATTAAAAGTGTGTATTCCGACATTTAGCCGCTCATTTTCCACGATCTTTTCAACAAGGAGGGTTAAGGATGTATCCATTAATCGTCTTAATAGTGGGGTTTAGTTGTTTTAAAAGGCAATTTTATTGCCCTTCACTCCTGTTTCCCAGAATAGAAAAAACCGGAGGCCATCAACAGGAGTAACTTAACATTGAGCAATGATTTGGTAAATGTCAGGATATTTGCTATGCCGGAATACAGCAGCTACCTGTGGCAAAAATTCAGCATAACAAAGCCAACTTAAGACGACAGATCTAATTCAGTTTGAATGAACCCCTGTGCAATTATTCAATACCTATTTATTTAGACTTTGAACTTAAATTGCTAACTTAACTATCACAAATCTAATTAGTTGTAATCCCAGACCTCCGACGGGTTTCGCTATCGACTACTATACCCAGGTCTTAATAAGTCTTTCATTGATAAAAAGTTTTGTACATGAATATTTCAAAACTTATTTCGGAGTTAAAACGGAGAAACGTCTTTAAGGCAACCCTCGCCTATTTGGCCGTCGCCTGGCTGGTTATACAGATCGCTTCGATCGTCTTGCCTGCTTTCGATGCACCCGAGTATGCTATCAAGATCCTGATTTATATCCTTATAGCGGGGCTTTTCTTCTGGGTTGCATTTTCATGGATATATGATCTTACGCCGGAAGGTCTTCAAAAAACAGGAGATGCTCCCATCGACCTCGAGGTTAACAGACAGAACAATCGTCGACTGAATACCGTGATTGTCAGCGCTCTGATCATGGCCGTGCTACTTCTCGTTATGGCGAGTTTCTGGGCTGGATCTCAATACAGCGAAGGAGTATTTTCTTCTGAAACCAAACGGATTGCCATATTACCGTTAACTGAAAAAGTGAGCGGTGAAAGCGAGGAATATTTCAGGTCGGGACTTACACAGGGTCTTATTGATGAACTTTCCAAGGTAGATCAACTGAGAGTTCTGAGTTTTTCATCTTCAAGTGTTTTAGCGGCAGGATTTAATCCGACTAACATGTTGATCGTTAACGAAGTTAAACTAGTAGACTATTTTGTTAACGGCTCTTTCGAACGATCTGATAACAGACTTGAGGTTATGATCAGGATTAAGGAGTCTATGGATGCCGATCCTTTATGGCAAAAAAGTTACCAGGGAGACCTTTCTGAAATCAGGCAAATATGGGCCGAAGTTGCCGCTGACGTAGCCAGACAGATTGGTATTGATGTTCAAACGGAAGACCTTGCGCTTTGGACAGGCCTCAGGCCAATTAGACCTGAAACATATGAATTATACCTCAAAGGGAAACATTATTTAAACAAATCGACTTACGAAGATTGGGATCGGGGGCTTGTATATCTCCAGGAAGCGATCGATCAGAATCCGGCCGACCCATATGCCTATGCCGGTATGGCCGAAGGTTATGTAACAATTGGGCATAGTCTGATGCCGCCTTCCGATGTCTTCAACAAGGCAGAAGCAGCGGCAAAGAGAGCGATTCAATTGGATTCATTAAACGCGGAAGGCTGGGCTGCGCTGTCTCATTACCACACCTACTACGGATGGGATTGGCAACTTGCTGAATACGCTTTTAAAAAGGCCAACGGTCTGAATCCGAATATGGCCTATAATCACTACCACCGGGCCTGGTATCTGGCACTTTTTGGTCGTATGAACGAAGCAATTGATGAGCATAAGCTGGCCCAGGAACTCGATCCGTTTACACCACTGCACTCTGCCTGGCTAGGCACCTTGTATAGTTGGGTCGGCCTATATGAGGAGGGGATAAAAGAGGCGGATAAAGCATCTAAAATGCAACATGACTATGCACTGAGTATGTTTACCAAAGGAAATATTTTTATGGAACAGGGAAAGACTGAGTTGGGATTGGAGCTTTTAAAGAAAGCATCAGAAATTAATTCCGGTTGGAAATACATGGGCTATGGCAGGGCCTTGATTCAAGCCGGGTTTCTGGAAGAGGGAAAAAGGATTATCGATGAGCTGGAAAACATGGAAACCACCTCTTTTGGATCTTTGTGTTTGGCTTATATGTACGTAGAATTAAAAGATTACGATAAGGCTTTCGAGAATTTCGACCTGGCTAAACGCCATGCCTTCTATCCCTGGATCAGAGTTTTGATTAAGGATGAAAACCTTAAGAAAGACCCCAGATATCTAAAACTTATTAGGGAAATGAAGTTACCCGATCCTTCACCTTTGGTATTCGACCCGAGTCTTTAGTAAGAGGCTATCGCAGTAGTACTACGTTGAAGATGCAGCGTTATAGCATCCGATAATAATCGGGGATATTTTATTGACAGGCTTTGCCTATAGTTGCGGGAAGGCAGAGGCAAAACTATAATAACCACGCCTGGTCTGCTCCTGATCATATACCTTTTTTACGATCTTGTAGAGGTCCGGAATCACTGTTCTTGCGAGTCTAGAATTCGTATTTAAAAGAACACAAATTCCCAAATCAGCATCCGGATAGAGTGCAATTTCATTTCTAAAACTGTTTACACTTCCACCATGATGCCACATAGTTAGTTCCCGGCGAGTATCGGCATCATCAAATTTATGGATCCTCCACCCAAATCCGTAATGAGACGATATGTGTCCGGGCCAGCGCTGATAATATTTACTATGCCCTTTAATCTCTATATAAGGGTTAAAAGCCTCTTTGATGGCCGCTTTGCTCATTACCTCCGGGTTATGTCCAAGCAAAAATCGCATCCATTTGGCCATATCAAAGGCACTGGCATTAATACCACCGGCCGCTACGGCATTGTAATAACTATCAGCGAGTTTTTTGGGCTTATAGCTTTTTCGCCATCTTGAATGGGGTATCGCCACATTTTCTGAATATAAAATGGTTTCATAATCCATGGTAGTGGAACACATTTCCAGGGGTATAAAAAGACGATTCTCCAATACTGTGGTGAAATCCTGGCCTGTTGTTTTGGCCATCATTAGCTCTGAGAGGGCAAATAAGGCGTTCTGGTAACTATATTCTACACCGGGAATACTTATCGGCCTGACT
>JBDNAQ010000105.1:0-2649 GCA_039768345.1 Flavobacteriaceae bacterium | reverse complement strand
ATTTCAGTAGAACAAATCATGAGAATTTTTCAAATAATCAAGTTGCAGAATTATATATTACCGATAATCGTATTTGTTTTAATATTATCCGTTTCGTGCAAAGGAGAACCAAAAAAAGCAAAAGAAGCCACAGAAACTGAAGAAGCTAAGGTTTCTAATGAGGTGCGTTTTGGAGGTTTGGCACTGTATACCTTGCGTGAAGCCATGGGAGAAAATCCGACCGAAACCTTGGAGAAAGTAGCGGAGACTGGCTATAAGAACATCGAGGCTGCAGGTTATGTAAATGGATTATTTTATGGGATGGCTCCGAGCGCATTCAAAGCTTCTCTTAAAAAATTGAGTTTGAGTCCGGTTAGTACGCACCAGGGCGGTGTGACCCTCAAAAATGCTGATGTCATGATTGCCCATGTCAAGGCAGCAGGATTTAAATATTTTGTGGTTCCCGTACCACCTATGGGCATGTTCAAGGTCGATCAGGAAACACATGAACTTGGCATGGATGGAACCGCACAGGAACTGGCAGATATTCTGGATACTCTGGGCAAAAAATGTAAGGATGCCGGATTGGAGCTCCTTTACCACAACCATGATTTTGAACTGATAGAGAATGAAGACGGAGTGGTTGTTTTAGATTATCTTCTGGAAAACTGCGACCCTGAATTGGTGAACTTTCAGATGGACCTCTATTGGATGACCAGAGCAGGGGCTGATCCTATTTCCTATTTTGAAAAATATCCAGGTCGTTTCAAGGCCTGGCATGTCAAGGATATGGACGAGCAAGGTCGGTTTGCACCTGTAGGGAAAGGATCCATCGACTTTAAACGTATTTTGGCCCAAAAAGAACTTGCCGGAATGCAACATTACTTTGTGGAACAAGACATGACTTTTGATGGGCTTGATCCCCTGGAAGCTATTAAGATTAGTAAAGCAGGGATTGAGGAAATTGGATTTAAATAATTAATCTGAGATCTTACCGGCGATATTGATTGAATAGAGTTGATAGTTGAATTGTTTTACCAATGACTAACTGGATCAGGTAAATAGACGCAGGATTACGCATTTCTATACTTAAACTACAGTTTCGAAAACCCTGTCAGTAAACCTATCTATCTGCCATTATCTTCTTAATTTCTCTTCCTGCGATCCACTTCGCTATTTTGTTCTTCACAAAGGGAATTTTGATATCATAATAGAAGTCTTTTTTGTCCTTGTAGAACTTGTGATCGGCCCAGCCTTTCATTTTGTTGAATTCCGATATAGACTTGAAGATATTGAAATACACCAACTGGCCTAAAGAGGGTTCGAATTTCTCATGAGAGGTAATTGCATTAATAAGTTTTTCAAATCCGTTTAATGCCTTTACACGATTATGGTCTTTTTCAATTTCGGATTTTGTTGCGACCTTAAGTTCTACGGGTGATACAAAGCTAAATCCGCTTTGAGTGAAGTTTTCCATTAAATATTTACTGGTCAGGTCTGCACCAAATCCTGCACAGGTGACGAGCGCCATGGCGTATTTTCCATAAAATATGGGTCTATGAGAGATATAGCTTATTCGCTCTACAAATTTCTTCATTAATGCACTAATCGTTCTTGCATAAGTAGGAGACGCAAATATTGTCCCATCAGCATCTTTCAATTCTTCGATAATCATATCCCGATCATCTTTAAGAGGACAATTTTCTTCTCCGGTATTGATACATGAATAACAACCCAGGCAATCCTTAAGGTCTAATTCAGAAAGCATAAGAATCTTGAAATCTATTTCAGCATTACTTTTCTTAAGCATTCTAAGTATTTTGTAAGTATTCCCTTTGTGTGGGCTGCCGCAGATCGCTACTATTTTTAACTTTCTATCCATTTTTATAGAATTTAACCACAGGACGATTCAATTTTCTTTAGAACTTCAATTTCAGTCATTACTATGCCGGCACTTCACTATGTTTATATTGCCTGATCAGTTTTAAAATGGGTTCAATACTTTCTTTGTCGACATAGTCGAACCCATAGCGCTCATCTTTACGGGCTTCGGGATCGGGATTGATAAGGGAGCCAACCCACAGGATCTGCCGAAGCCACCAACTAATTTTTGAATGATCTAAGCGGCCGCGAAGGGCCACATGCTCCATTTGTGACAATAGCCCTGAAGGAAGGGAAGCGGCAACCCATCTGTCGAGTTTGGCGCTTGCCCCTGCACCGGAGACCGAAAACAAGATCTTCGACCTGTCTTTAAGCTTCGTCAAATTTGTGCTAGCCCATTGGCGGATACTCAGTCTGAAATAGAGAATTGAACTGCCTAATATCAGAAACTCGTACTTCGACGGATCGGCATTGGAATCCTTGATGTCAAATACTGGTAATCCTGTGGCTTCGCTAATCCAGTTGGCATATTGTTCTGTACTACCGTACTTGCCTGAGTAAAAAATTGCACCGTTCATAATACATTGTATCAGTTATGGGTCTGACTATAACACACTAGCCCGTGGGTCCAAAAACCATCGCCTCCTCACCTTTGTCGATTAGCGCACAACTTTTAGAAAAACTGCTACCATCAAGTGGTATTTGAAACCGTATGCCCTCCTCCTCCGGAGAAGAAGCAATGGGAAGCCAGCGATAGGGCAGATCCAAATCGGTCACCTTAGGTTTCAT